>CAKQTE010000114.1 GCA_934276485.1 uncultured Spirochaetales bacterium
GCTTGTTGATGAAATAGAAGCATTGCCACATGCTTTTGTTTCTGCAATTTTAAATTGAAAGCCCTAAATGCAGGGCCTATCTTCACGATGCTTCGATTTTAAAATTCTGTATTGTTTCATAAAAAAAGATGGACAAGTTTCATTCAATGGAAAATAAACCTTTCATGCGTTTGTCCTGAAAAAAGCCCTCATTGACTAGTCTTGCTATATGGCTGAGCATATAATAGTCAGAACGGCTAGCAACAACATCACGGTCTAAAATAAACTCCCAAGCATGTTTCAAATGTGACCTACTCTCCACCCAAACATGAATGTTTTGGATGAAGCTTCTTCTCGCTCAAGACACCTGATGGTGACAGTATCAACGAGCTTTCACCGCTAGCCCAGCGGCATAGAAGGCTGGCGCCTTCTTGTTTTAGATTTTCACAAGCATTTTTATCCCTATCGTGATGTGTTCCACAACAGGAACAGGTCCACTCTCTATCATTGAGAGTGAGGCCATGGTTTTCCTCATGGCAGATAGAGCATCTCTTTGATGAAGGAAACCATTTATCGACTTTAACAAGTACTTTGCCAAGAGATGTAAGCTTATAGGCTAGCATTTCTCTTAACATGCCATACCCATTATCATAAACGCTCTTACCAAAGTGTAATGCTCTTGCCATATCTTGTAAGTTGATATCTTCAACTACTACAGCATCAAAGTCCTGAGCATCACCATGCGAAAGCTTGTGAAGAAAATCCTTTCTTCTGTTTGCTGCTTTCTCACTTAGCTTTCCCACCTTATGTAATTGCTTGTAATAGTTTGAAGAGCCATATTGCATCCGAGAAAGCTTTCGCATCTCTTTTGCTAGTTTTTCTTCAATGTTGCGATACCAATGGATATCGTCTTTAGTGATATCATTCTCACTTGATGCTGATACAACCAAACTTGGCATCGAATAATCGAAAGCTTCGATCTTTTCAAAAGTCCCAAGGCGTTTTGCTTTTGTATCAGGAGCATCAAAGATTATAGATACAAAGAACTTACCACTTGCAGTTTCTTTAACTGTTGCGTGTTTCAAGACCCACTCGTCCGGTATATTACGGTGGAGGATGATACGTAACTTTCCAAGCTTTGGTAACTTTATATAATTTTCAGTATCGCTAACATGAATTATCTCTATATTGTTGTTAGTACGGTTTGTAGTATATGAACGTTTATCCTTTCCTTTGGCTTTGAACTTCGGTACTTTACCTTTAGCAAATTGTTTAGTGCATGCTCTGTTAAGATCTAACTGAACATTTGCTAATGCAGATGAATCTACTTCGTTAAGAAAAGTGTTATTCACTTTAAGATGAGCAGGTGTTGTATTTAGGATTTCACCTTTATGCTCCTTCTCATACTTAATACGTTCATCAAGTAAATGATTCCAAACAAAGCGTTCACAGCCAAAAGTCTTCCATATCTTTATCATTTGCTCCATGGAAGGATATGCTCTAAATTGCAGAGCCTTAGAAATGGTTGTGTCTTGCTCGTTTTTCTTCATTAACTAATTATATCATAAATAAATAGTAATGACAGGGAAAGTTTGACATTTTTTTCTCAATTTTGGTCAGTTCGAGGGATGGCTAGATACGTAACTAATATTAACATTTTTTGCTGTTTTACTCACATTCTTGCCATTCCTCTCCACCTAAATCTGAGATTATAGATGGAGAATTCTGGCTTCGAAATTTAAATTCAATCTTGCATGAAGATCTGCGCGACTTCTGAGCAATTCTTGTATTTCACTATATTGTGCTGCCATAGAATCTCCTCCCTTGGGGAACATTTTCTTATAAAACTATATTAAAATGCTCCCCAATTATATGATTAATGAATATACTAAGCATGTTGAAATTTCAAAGAGCTATAAAAGCACATCCTGTTATTCGACATTCTTGAATCGCTAGCCTATTATCATACCAATAAGATTACATTCCCAAGGTGGCTTGATTCTCCAACGATTGATTTACTCCAACGGCTAAAGCACGTGTGCTTTCTCGGCTAAATATCGTAATGAACCTAGAAATAGAAGCGCTTGTAGTTGTGACCGATTGTGACTCGTTTGCTCCTTCTGTGTGGTTCACTGAAAGAGATAAAAGATGTATCCTTAAGCCCAAGTAGGAGATGACAGATGGGCGCATTAGAGAATTATTTAAAGAAAAATCAGAATAACATCTCTCCAGAGATGGCAATGTATGTATCTCAATTAGAACTTGTTAAGAGAGTTTCTCCATCAATTGCAGGAGATATCGTAAACGAACTCAAGGATCAAAGATCTCATTTGAAACTGATTGCAAGTGAGAACTTCTCATCTCTATCTGTTCAAGCAGCAATGGGCAATCTTCTTACAGATAAGTACTCTGAAGGATTCCCTTTCCATAGATTCTATGCAGGTTGTGATAACGTAGACCTAGTTGAAGCAGAAGCAGTTGAATATGCAAAGGCTCTATTTGGAGCAGAACACGCATATGTTCAGCCTCACTCCGGTTCCGATGCTAACCTATGTGCATATTGGGCTATCCTAAACACAAGAGTCGAAGTACCTCTACTAGAAGAGATAGGCATCACTAATCCTAGTTCAATGACAAGAGAGGATTGGAACAAGGTAAGAGAAGCACTACACAATCAACGCTTGCTTGGTCTTGATTACTATTCTGGTGGACACCTGACGCATGGATACAGACAGAATATCTCGGCACAGCTATTTGATGCTTATTCATATTCAGTAGACAAAGAGACTGGTCTATTGGACTACGATGAGATCGAACGTCTGACAAAGGAGATCAAGCCACTTATTCTCCTTGCTGGATATTCAGCATACCCAGGAAAGGTAGATTTCAAGAGAATGAGTGAGATTGCACACTCAAATGGTGCTGTTCTCATGGTTGATATGGCACACTTTGCAGGTCTTGTTGCAGGAAAGGTATTTACAGGTGACTATGATCCAGTTAAGTGGGCAGATGTTGTTACAACAACAACCCATAAGACTCTACGTGGACCTAGAGGTGGAATGGTTCTTTGCAAGGAAGAGTTCAAGGAAGCAGTAGACAAAGGTTGTCCACTAGTACTAGGAGGACCTCTTCCTCAGATAATGAGTGCAAAGGCTATCGCTTTCAAGGAAGCTCTCGATCCAAGCTTCAAGGATTATGCTGCTAAGATTGTTGAGAATGCTAAAGCTTTGGCTCTAGCTTGTATCGACAGAGATATTCCTGTAGCAACAGGTGGAACAGAGAACCACTTGATGCTATTGGATGTTACTAAGTTTGGTCTTAATGGAAGACAGGCAGAGACACTTTTAAGAGAGTGTGGAATGACACTGAATAGAAATGCCCTTCCATTCGATCCTAATGGTCCTTGGTACACTTCTGGCTTGAGACTAGGAACACCTGCAGTAACTACACTTAAGATGGGTAAGCCTGAGATGGAAGAGATTGCTGATATCATAGCAATGGTTCTAGGAGAGGCTAAGCCAGTTGTTCTTACAAAGGGCGAAAAGACAGGGCAGATTTCCAAGAACAAGGCAAAGGTATCTAAAGAGACAATGGCAAATGCTCAAAAGAGAGTACAGGATCTACTAGATAGATTCCCACTATACCCAGAGCTTGACCTGGAGTTCTTGCAGTCAGAGTTTCCATTCGTTGAAAGATAAGAAATACAATATTTAGATAATTGTTGGAGTTGCTTCATTTTGGAGATGAAACAGCTCCAATTTTTGTTATCATATTGATACTATTTCATTCGGGTCTTGCTTGTTGGGGAGAAATATATGATAAAGATTGCTTTTTTTGATGTCGATGGAACTATTTTGAGATTTGGCCATAAAGAACTTTCTGAAAAAACATATGAAGCTTTAAAATCCCTTTCTGAAAATGGCGTATTATTATGTATGGCAACAGGTAGAAGCTATACTGAGATTCCTCATTTCGAGGGAATCGATTTCGATGTTTTGGCAACATTCAATGGATCCTATGTCATAAGAGGAGACAAGGTTATCCTCCGAAATCCATTTAACGAATCTGACAAGAAGAGAATCATACAGAATCTGAAAGATATGAAGAGAGCGATTGCGATCAGCAATGAAGAGCAGGTAGTTGCAAATGGTTCAGATGAAGATTTGGCTCAATATTTTGCATTTGGAAATTGTGAATTGAATATCGTCAGCAATTTCGATGAGATATGTGATCGCGATATCTATCAGATAATGTGTTCATGTAGAAAAGAAGAACATGAACAGATTCTAAGCGGCACAGAGAATGCATTGATGGTTTTTTGGTGGGATAGAGCTGTCGATATCATTCCCAAAAACAGTGGAAAAGGCAATGCGGTGAAAGCTGTGTTGGATTACTTTGGTTTTTCGAAAGACGAAGCAATTGCCTTTGGTGATGGACAGAACGATGTTGAAATGCTAGAGGCTGTTGGAACAGGCGTTGCAATGGGAAATGCTAAAGACGATGTAAAGGCTAGAGCAACAACTGTTTGCAGAACGGTAGATGACGATGGCGTTTATCACTATTGTGTGGAAAACAACCTGATAAAATTTGACTGAAAGATATTTACAATCCATTTTAAATAATAATTTGCTACTTTTAGATCTAACGAGTTAAAATCTTATGTATGGGAAATATATTAATTCAAAATGGTCTGATCGTAGATACCGAGTGGACCAGACATGGCGATTTATTAATCGAAGGTTCTCGCATTAAGAGAATAGCTCATAAAATAAAGCAATCAGATTGTCCTGATGATACTGTAGTTATACATGCAGATGGACTATGTGTACTTCCTGGCATCATTGATGCACATACTCATTACCATCTCGTATCAAGAGGCACTGTCACTGCAGATTCCTTCAAGGAGGGATCCAAGCTTGCTGCCTATGGTGGTGTTACTACAGTAATTGACTTTGCTGATGACAATAAAGTATCTCTCGCAAGTTCTCTCTTTGATAGGCAGATGGAGATGAAGAATTCAATGGCAATTGACTATGCTCTTCATCAAGGAGTCTACAAATACAGAGATTCATTGAAAGATGAACTAAAAGTTATAAAAGATAAGGGTGTCAAGGCTATAAAGATCTTCACAACATACAAGAATGTTGGATACTTAGTGGAAAAGAGAGAAGAGCTGAAAGCTATCTTCTCTATCTGCAAGGAACTTGGAATGCTTGTTTGTGTACACGCAGAAGATGACAAGATAATTACTGAAACAGATGCATCTTGGCATGGCGACTATTCTCCTCAATCACATGCAGAGCTTCGTCCAAGCATTGCGGAAGCTGAGGCTATCAAATATGTTGGATCAATTGCAGAAGAGCTTGATATGCCAGTATATATCGTTCATCTGTCGTCAAAAGCGGGGCTAGAGGCAGTAAGAGATCTAAGAGAAAGAGGCGTTAAAGTCATTTGTGAGACAACTCCTACTTATCTATTTCTGGACAAATCCAAGCTATCTGGTCCTGATGGATCGTTATATGTAATGACACCTCCTCTAAGAGAAGAAGAGGACAATCTTGCACTTCAGGAAGCTTTGAGAGAAGGCGAGATACAGGTTGTTGCAACAGATCACTGCGCATTTACACGTGAACAGAAACTATCTAGCAATGATTGCAGAACAATATATCCAGGAATTCCAGGAACTGAGGAATTATTGCCATTGGTATATACATACGGAATCTTAGGTGGTAATCTAACGCTCTCTCAGATAGTGAATGTTCTCTCATCAGGACCTGCTAAGGCATTTGGACTATATCCAAGAAAGGGATGCTTGCAGGAAGGATCGGATGCAGATATCGTGCTGTTTAATCCTGAGGAGAATTGGACGCTGACTAGCTCTAACTTGCATTCTGCTTCTGGCTACACAGCATATGAAGGTAAGAATGTTACTGGAAAGGTTGTCATGACATACCTGAGAGGAAGACTGATCCTTGGAGATGGTCTATATCTAGGCCTTGAAGGGGATGGAAGATTTATCAAGGCGGAGTAATGGTAGAAGGTATTATTTTTGATTGCGATGGAGTCCTTGTCGATAGCGAGGACTTGTCAATAGAAGTTGGCAAGGAATATTTCAAGACTCTTGGCATCAATGCTGAGAAAAAAGATTTTGAAAAACATCTCGGATGTGGTGAATATGAGTTCTTTGTAGGAACTGCTAAGGATCTAGGAGTTGAGAACTTCTCATATGAGGAAGCATCTAAATTCTTCAAATCGTACTTTCCAGAGCTTGTTAAGAAGGTTGATATAACACTTCCTGGTGCAAGGGAATTCATAGAGAAGGCAAAAAGTGCTGGTATTCCTTTGGCTGTAGCATCTTCAGCTCCAAAGTGGAAGGTATTCTATAGCTTGCAAGCTGTGGGTATGAAAGAAGAGGACTTTGTCGCTATTATTACAGGAGAAGATATCTACAGAAACAAACCTAATGGAGATATCTACACACTTGCCTCCATTCGCTTGAAAAAGAATCCAGAGAATTGTGTTGTATTTGAAGATACCGTTGGTGGAATAAAGGCAGGATTGAATGCTGGATGCAAGGTAATATCACTAACAACAACAATCGATAGCGAAACAGCATTTTCAGCAGGTGCTGATGGTGTTATTTCAGACCTTTCTGCAATAGAGACAGTTGAATCAAAGGAAGCATTCTCTTCCTTCATTGATGCGATCACGGCAATAAGCCCTGATGCTGTTGTTTATGGTGCTAACTATATAATTCCAGAAAAGCATAATATGTCATATGAAGTGTTGAAGAAAGCTGCAATATCTGATGCATGGGATGCGTGGGGGAATGCATATGCTCCATATTCACATTTCAAGGTAGGGGCTGCTCTTGTTTCCGCTGCTACTGGACGGATTTATTCTGGATGCAATGTCGAGAACTCTTCATATGGTGGAACAATATGCGCAGAGCGAAATGCAATATTTACAGCTGTTGCTAATGAAGGTGCAATTGGAATTGATTTGTTGGTAGTTGTCAGCGATGACGATCCTCCAGCTCCTCCTTGTGCACTCTGCAGACAGGTTATATCTGAGTTCGCACGTCCTGAAACAAAGATTGTTCTTGTTAGCAAGAAGGGTACAGAACTTGAATATACATTTTCTGAGATAATGCCATTTCCATTTATTATGCCAGCTATGCGTAAGTGACCAAACGTTGATTGCCTTAACCCATCTATTTTTCATAGAATCGTTCTGTGAGAAAGTATTTAGTTATTGCATTATCCATATTGGTTTTCCTTTTATCTTGTGCAACTAATACAAAGGACTTCAATTCCTCTGTTGCACTAAGTCAGGAATTAACCCTAGAAGAAAAGTTTGAATATTTTGGTGCTAGGAAGGTTTCTGTTAACCTTCCTGAGTGCTATTTTGATGGCACCGAGTGGCTTGATAAGATGACAGAGCTAGTAGAGAGTGCCGAAGATTATATCCTGGTATCTACATTCTTGGGCTCTAGCTGTCCTAACCTTGAAACATTCTATAAAACCTTGATGGCTAAGGCAGAAGATGGTGTAAAGGTTTATTTTATCATGGATGGAACCTCTAGCTATGATATGACAGAGAGCCAATATTACATGACTCCTCTATATTTTCTCAGGGATTCAGGTGTAAAGCTACTAGAGTATGCACCACTATCTGGAATGAGAATCATCAATCCAATGGGACTTATTGTAAGAGACCATAGAAAGCTATTGGTTGTCGATGGCAAGATCGCTGCAATTGGTGGCATGAACATAAACTACATATCATTAGGTGCAGGGGATGGAAAGACACAGAGAGACTCGATGTATCTATTCCATTCCAAGACTCTTGCAAAGGCGTTTGTGGAGGAGTTTATTGCTATCTGGAATGCATCTTCTGTAGATAAGATGGATAGGTCAGAGTTCCCAACATATGATGAGAATGCGCAACAATATGATGCATATCTATTCAATAGAGGAACAGGATCTGATGCATCCATTGCCGGTATGTATGGTTCTTTGATCGATAGCGCTGAGCATTCAATACTCCTTCTTCCTTATCTTCCAATTCTAGATGATGAGATGACCGAGAGCGTTAGACGCGCAAGTGATAAAGGCGTGGATGTGGATATAGTCATGCCAATTGATCTCAGGGGATATGCAAAAGGTGGCCTTTACTATTACATTCCTCGCCTTATGGAAGATACGGGCGCGAATCTATATGTATCTGTTGAAGATGAGAATGGAGAGCTATTACCACTTTTACATGAGAAGATGATGATCGTTGACGATCGTTATGTTGTAATAGGTTCTAGCAACTTCAATTTCAGATCGATGTCTTTAAGCTATGAGCTTGCGCTAGTTCTAGATAGTCCTGAATTTGCATCTTTTTTGAAAGAACATGTTTTAATTGTTGCAAAGGATGCTATCGAAGTAACTGATGAGATAGCAGCTGAGTGGAAGAGGGAAGATTCCAGTTTCATCTCATACTTATTTATGTACTATGGAGGCTAAGGGATGAAGAAGGCACTTTTATTGCTATTGGCTCTTTTATTGATGTTTCCTCTTTTCTCCTCAGTCCAGGCGGGATATTCATTTTCTGTCACTGGTGAGCATAGCCCTCTAGATGATAACTTTGGCGCATTGAGCTTGTCTTTCAATTTCTCTCCATGGGCAGATACCCATGTTGGAGATATGGAAGCAGAGGTTCTGTTGTCACCAGTCTCTCCATTTTTCAATGGAGCACGCATCAAGCTTTCATCACCATTGATGCTCTTGATGAAACATCCATTTGCATTCATGTTCCCCAATACAGTGTATTGGGCACCAAGATTGACATTTGGTTGTGAGTATAGAATGCAAAATGAGTGGAATCTATACCTCTCGCTTGCACCTTTTTCATTCCAGGATACTGGATATATATATGAGTTCCTGTCTCCTTATGCGCTATATAACATACAAGAGAATAAGTGGGGATATGGTGCATATATCATGAGATTTACAGTTTTCTTGGGAGGTAATGCATGAAAAAGAAATTAGTGCTCTTGATATTGGCTTTGGCATGTTTATTATCTTCTGTATTTGCAGATCATTTTGATATTGCATTCTCGTTTGGACAAGATAACTACAAGTGGTGGAATGACGGAATATCGTTTAGCTATGGTATGAACTTTGGACTATCGGAGAGAGTTGAACTGGATGTCTGGGGTATTTCTGAAGTGATTCCTGTTCCATTCAAGTCCAATATGTTTGGTATGGATGTTACAGTAGGTCTATTGGGAAGACGAAGTTCAGGAACTATCGTTGCAGGATCTGGCATCAATATTCTTCTGTCTGTTGGTGCGTTCTATAAAACTGAAAACAATGGAGCGGGGCCAATTGTATCGATTACTCCTCTTACTGTTGGAAGTCCTATTACGGAGCGCAGGGAGCGACTATTGAAAACGGGCATTGGTTGGGATTTTGTCAACAATGACCTAATAGTAACATTTTCGCTATTGAATCTTGACTACTATGTCAGGGGAACATATAGAGATTATGAGTATTGATAAAGGTAGGCCTGAAAACCTACCTTTTCCAATACCGAAAGCTTATTTTCCTTGAAGAGCCATCATCTTCTCGATTCGTCTCTCGTGTCTTCCACCTTCGAACTCTGCATCAATATATGCATCGATTATCTTCTCAACAGGTTCCTTGTATTCGACTCTACCTCCAAATGCAATGAAGTTTGAATTGTTATGTTGTTTTGTTTTCTCTGCTGAATAAGTATCTTGCAAGAGCGCGCATCTGATGCCGTTCATCTTGTTTGCAGAGATAGATATTCCAATTCCTGTTCCACATAGTACGATACCAAAGTCGTATCCACCTTTTCTGTATTCGTTTACAGCTTTTTCTGCTTGATCTGGATAATCAACAGACTCTTCTTTATCTGTTCCAAGGTAAGTTACTTCAATGTTTCTCTCTCTTAGATGTTTGACAACTCTTGCTGCAAGTTCTACAGCTCCATGGTCATTAGCAACAACGACTTTCATATCTGCCTCCAAATTCTATATGCATTTATATTAACTGTTTTGAAAGTTAATGCAATATAGCCTATAATGCAAGAAAAGGTGCGCCAGTTCGGTGTACATAATCTAGCTCGGTGAAAGTCCGAGTCCGGTAAAGCCTAGCAAGCAACCGGTACCTAGCCTTGGAGTCTAGCTCGTGAGGGCGGATTTAAGCGTAGGCAGTGGAGTGAGAGAGCCGCAATGCGGGAAAACTGCACGTACGGTTCTGTGAGGGGCAATAGGCAAGCCTTTCACTACAAATAAATTTTGAAAGGAGTGTCGAGGTTGTCTACTCGACGAGTCATAATGGCCGATATATACGTTACTGGACACCGAAATCCAGATATGGATTCCATATGTTCAGCTTATGCATATGCATTCTTAAAGAATTTAATCGATAGTGAAAATAGATATATCCCAGCTCGTCTTGGATCTGTTAACAAGAATATAAAGAATTTGTTTCAGCGCTTGCATCTTTCACTTCCCGTTGTCCTGAAAGATATCAAGCCAAAGGTGAAGGAAGTAACAAAACTTCCTAAGTATTCAATACAATTGAATGATCCTGTTTATGAACTATTGAATATCTTTGCAGAGCATAAGCCTTCTGTAATTCCTGCATTCGATCAAAATGGTGAATATGTCGACTTATTGGATAGTGATGATATCAACGCATTCTTCTTGCAGGAGAACAATGGTGTAAGAAGAGAGTATACAATTAGGGAAGAGAATATCGAGAAAATCATTCCAGGTCATTTTGTAAAGCGCTCTGATAGAGAAGTCATAAAGTGTCCATTGATGGTTTGTTCAATGGAATATGCACAGTTCAAGAAGAGACTACTGAAATCCACTACAATGCCAATCTTGGTAACTGGACTAAGAGAGCATCACATAAAGAGAGCTCTCTCTAGCGAAATTCCTGGACTTGTCATTACTGGAATTGAAGATGAGAAGGCACTGGAAGTTTTTGATTTTGATTCCTTTGATGGCTTTGTATTCTTGTCTGAGGTAGATACAGCAGAGACGCTAAGATATCTACGACTTTCAACTCCTGTTAGCGAGCTATTAGTTGAAGGCGAGAGTGCTAAGTGTGTCGATAGCGATAGCCTGTTTGACGATGTCAAGGAAGATCTGATGAACTCTGGCGAAAGAGGATTTTCTGTTGTTGAGGATGGCAAGTGGATAGGCTTTGTCACAAGACGATGCTTTTTGAATAAGCCAAAACAAAAAGTCATCCTTGTAGACCACAATGAAAGCGAGCAGAGTGTGATTGGAATCGAGGATGGTGAGATAGTTGAGATCATCGATCACCATAGACTAGCACCTCCTAGAATGAAGACACCAATCTATATCTGTTCTGAGCCTCTTGGTTCTACTTGTACAATTGTCTATGAGCAGTTCAAGAAATATGGTTTGAAACCAGACAAGAAGAGGGCAACGGTTCTTCTTAGTGGTCTTATGTCAGATACTGTTATTCTCAAGAGTCCTACAACAACAGAGTACGACAAGCACGTGGCTCAGAAGCTTGCACAGAGAGCCGGAGTGGAGGATATCCAGGAATATTGCCAAGTTCTATTCTCTGCCAATAGTAGCCTCTCAGGCCAGGATCCTGTAAAGGTTATCGAAGGAGACTTGAAGAAGTACTTTGAGTATGGTGTTAAGTTCGCTATCGGTCAGGTTGAAGTTACAAACCTAGCTGAGCTCGATAGTCTCAATAGTATCTATATAAACGCGCTTAAGCATGAGCGTGATGCATTGGCTCTCGACTGGTGTATGCTCCTTGTTACAGACGTTATCAATGACACATCTGTTCTTTTTTCTACGGGACACGTTAAAGAGAATAGGTTTGTTTGGGAGAAGATCGATGATAATCTTTATGATCTTCCTGGCGTTCTTTCTAGAAAGAAACAGCTACTGCCAGAGATATTGAGAATCTTGGAAGATTAGTTATTGCAATAGAAAAGATAAATCAGCATAGGATATGTCTTCTAATAGATGTTCCTAATTTGAGAAAACAAACCGTCTAGCCTTGGATGCGTTAGACGGTTTTCAGTTTGATAAATATTGGTGCTTTTTGTCTCTTATATCGCTATTCCAAAAACTATCAGCTCTTCTTTCTTGGTCTGTCAAAGGAGTTTGCTTCTCCATCGTTCTTTCCAAATAGTTTTATTACAGATGGAATTGTTCTGATAGCAGAAGTTGCTTTCTTTATTGCTTCTTCGTTTTCTGCGACGATCATGAAGTCTCCAGTAAGCTTCTCGGCATCTGTATCAAGCTTACCTTTTCTAAGTCTTGCTCCATGTTTTTTAACAGCGTTATCAATTTCACCAAATAAGTCTGGATCCATCTTTGCAATAACTGTATATGTCTTCATCAGTCCTGTTCCAGTCCATTGCACTGGTACAAGCCTATGCTCAATTCCTTCCATATGCTTTAGGTTGGAGCAATCCTTTCTGTGGATGATGTATCCTCTTCCTCTTGTGATATATGCAACAACATCATCACCTTTCATAGGATTGCAGCATTTTGCAAAGTTATAGAGGATGTTTGAATCCTCTCCGATGAGAATACTTCCAGTTGGTTCGTTTGTAGTATAGGAAAGAGTTCCATTGATTATTGCCTGTGGGGCAGTAATAGACTCAGGAGTGTTGACCTTCTTTGTATCTTTTTCCTTTTCTTTTTCTTTCTTATCTGTCTTTGCTATCTGTGGTGCATTCGAAAGCTCATATTTGTTTAGCCAAGCCTTGATCTTCTTTTTAGTGCTTGTTGCTTGTGCATATTCAAGCCATTGCTGGTTTGGATGTGCAGAAGGGCTGGTCATGATCTCAACTATCTGGGTGTTCAATAAAGGTTTGTTCAAAGGAACGATTGATCCATCTGCGCGTGCTCCAGAGCAATGGTTTCCAACCTCTGTGTGAACTTTGTATGCAAAGTCGAGAGCTGTAGATCCGATTGGAAGTTCAATAACATGGCCTTGTGGTGTAAATACAACAATAGAGTCTTTTAGAAGCTCATTCTTGATTTCATCCATAAAATCATCTGCTTCACTGATTTCCTGTGACCATGATTTGAGTTTCTTTACGATCTTTTGATAGTTGATAGAGTCTACAGTCTTCCAAGTTCCACTTTCAGAGCCAGATGCTGCTTTATAAGCCCAATGAGCTGCAACACCTTCTTCGGCTGTCTTATGCATCTCCTGTGTTCTGATCTGGATTTCCATATGTCTGGATTGAGGTCCTAGAACAGTTGTGTGGAGAGATTGGTAGTTGTTGGCTTTTGGCATTGCAATGTAGTCCTTGAATCTTCCTTCGATAGGAATCCACATTGAGTGGATGATTCCTAGGATTGTGTAGCACTCTACAGTGGATTCACATATTACACGAATACCAAGAATATCGTAGATCTCATCAATTTCTTTCTTTCTTTTCTTTATCTTTTGGTAAATGGAGTAGGCGTGTTTGACTCTTCCTGTAACTTCGATGTCAGTTATTCCAACTTTCTTGCAAGCTTCTTCGATTGCTCTCTTTACTTGCTTGATAAATGCGTTGTATTCGCCTTTTTTCTCTAGTAGGTAGTCATTGATATAGTTGTATGATTCAGGCTTCAGTGCTTTTAGCGATAGATCTTCAAGCTCGGATTTGATAGCTGACATACCAAGGCTATCTGCAATGGGAGCAAAGATATCCAAGCAATCCTGGGCAAAGGCGCGCTTTCTCTCTGTCGTAAGACCATCGATAGTACGCATGTTGTGAAGCTTATCTGCAAGCTTGATCATGATTACTCTCAAATCCTTGCTCATTGCAAAGAACATCTTCTTGATTGTCTCTGCTTCCTGGATTGATTTGTCATGTGTGATTCTTGAGATTTTAGTAACAGCTTGAACCATTACGCCAACTTCATGCCCAAATGTTGTCGCTAGTTCTTCTTCTGTTGTATCCGTGTCTTCTATTGTATCATGCAATAGACCTGCACAAACTGTGTCGGCATCCATTCCGATGCTCATCAGGATCTCTGCTACTGCAATTGGATGAATTAGGTATGGCTCGCCAGTTTTACGCTTTTGCTCTCCATGCTTTATGGCTGCAAATACAGCAGCTGCTTCAATCTTTGCTTTGTCCTCTTCGGAATATCTGAGAATCTTGTTGACAAACGAGTCTACCAAGTTCTTATTTGGAATTTCCTCTTTGATTGGTGTGTTAATCTCGTCTGCCATATACAACTCTATCCTTATTAGCAAGGTCTTTTAGGATGTGTACATCTTTAAAGCCATTTAATGAAAGGAGTTTAGCACACTTTTCCATCTGTCGATAGTCTCCTTCAATAAAGAGATATCCATCGCTAGTAAGATGCTCTGGTGATGTGTTGATTATCGCTCGGATGATGTCTAGGCCATCTTCTGCATCATCTATAAGTGCAAGTTTTGGCTCTTTTTTTACCTCGATTTCAGTCTCCTCATACCAAGCTCTTGTAAGGTATGGTGGGTTGGTGACTATGATATCGAACTTCTCATTGCCCCAAGGTTCGAATAAAGATCCTAGACGCCCGCATCCTTCTTCTCCTGTTATGTTTTTGTAGTTGTATTTTGCAACTTCCAAAGCTTTTGGTGAGATGTCTGAAAACGAAACTGGAGAATTTAAGTCATACGCAATAGAAGCTGCGATAGCGCCTGTTCCTGTGCAAAGATCAAGAATGCGAGGATTATGTTTTGCTTTTGCTATCTTTAGGGATTCTTCAACTATGAGCTCTGTGTCTGGACGAGGGATCAAAGTGTCTTCTGTTACCTTGAAAGTATGGCCATAGAATTCCTTGTATCCAAGTATGTAAGCCATAGGAATGCCAGATAATCTAGTGTTAAGAAGTGTGTTGATTATGCTGTATTCCTTGTCGCTTATTTCTCTTTCTTGATATAGCAATTGCTCTGTTAGGCTCATGCCTAGAGCTTTCTCAATGCAAAGACGAACCTCCAGATTGGGGTTTTCCAATTTGGAGGCTTTATCAACTAGTTCAGCTTTTAGTTCTTTTAGTTTCAAGCTTAGGCTTCCTTCAATGCTTGTTCGCCTGCTGCAACTTTTAGCGCTTCGATAAATTCGTCTAGCTCGCCATTTAGTACACCATCGAGGTTGTAACTAGTTAGGTTGATTCTATGGTCTGTGACTCTGTTTTGAGGGAAGTTATATGTTCTGATTCTCTCTGATCTATCACCAGAGCCAACCATTGACTTTCTTGCATCTGATCGCTCTTTTGCCTTCTTCTCTTCTTCCATCTCATATAGTCTTGCTCTAAGAACTCTCATTGCTTTGTTCTTGTTCTTAAGCTGGGACTTCTCATCTTGCTGGATTACGACAATGCCAGTAGGAAGGTGAGTGATTCTAACAGCAGAGTCTGTTGTATTAACGCACTGTCCGCCAGGGCCTCCTGCGCGCATTACATCGATCTTAAGATCCTTTTCGTTGATCTCGATATCCGTCTCTTCAGCCTCAGGAAGAACTGCTACTGTGATAGCTGATGTGTGGATTCTTCCGCCGGATTCTGTTTCAGGAACTCTCTGTACTCTATGAACACCTGACTCGTATCTCATGGAACCATAGACATCCTTTCCTGAGATGGATGCAACGATTTCCTTGTATCCTCCGATACCGGTTTCGTTTGCATTCATGATCTCTATCTTCCAGTGTTTTTTCTCAGCATAGTGTAAATACATTCTGAAGATATCGGCAGCAAAGAGAGCTGCTTCGTCTCCGCCAGTTCCTGCCCTGATTTCCATGATGATGTTCTTTCCCTCTAGTGGGTCAGCAGGGATCAAAAGGATCTTGCATTCTTTTTCTGCTTTTTCAAGTTTCTCTTCCAGATTCGATAGATCTTCTTTAGCCATCTCTATCATGTCTGGGTCATCTTCGCTTTTTATCAGTTCCTTGTTGTTTTCAATCTCTTCAGTGTAGCCTTTCATCTCTTGAAGCTTTTCTACAATAGGAGCCAAGTGGCTTCTCTCTTGCATTAATTCTTTATATAGCTTCATGTTGGACATTACTTCATTTGTTGATAGGCGTTCGTCTAGAGCCTTGAGTTGCTCTTCATATCCTGGAAGTTTTTCTAACATTAAATTTCTCCTAACGGCGATTATAGCAATATTGTGTAAATAAAATCAATAATTATAAATTCTTGTAAAATAAGAGATTAAACCTTCTTAGCTACCGAGTACTTTACTCTCAAGTAGCTCTCCATATTCCTTTAGTTCAAGAAGGATCTTCTTGTCTTCCGCGGTTGTGTCGAGAGAGTTTAGAAGCTCTTCGACATTTCGCTTGTATTTTTCCATTGAAAGAGCTTCTTGGACAGGAGGATTCAAGAGCCTTAATGCGCAGAAGTTCTTCCATTGATCAAGCTCGTTCTTGGACAGTGATCTAGGCCAGTTTCTGGCAACTTTCCTCCATAGGAGCTTATGGTACTTGTCGTCATCAAACAAATGCTCTCCAGACTTTAGCTGGGACTCTGGTGAAAGAGTTCTGATTGTCTTCAAGAGATTCTTGTCGTGATCTGTTATGAAACTGGAATATATAGCAATGTCGGGATCTTCTTGCTTTGTCTCAAATTGCTTTACTTGTGTTTTCAAATTCTCTTCTGTATAGAGTCCTGTGCTTAGGACTTCTTTTGCTTTTCTATATACTTCTTCTTGTGTAAAACCAAGTCTCTTCTCACTTTCCCTGTCCAATGTCTTTAGAGGCGCTACAAAAGGACATTTCTTGATATTGATCTTTACAATTCCGCTATCTTCCCAATTGTCCAAAGATGGATGAGCAGATATTGGGCGCATCAGATCAAAGCAATATACTTCAGAGCCCTTATCTGGCATGAATAGAGGAAGAACAGGATGAGTGTTTCCTTTTTCGCTAGCAAAGAGTGCTGATGTATATAAAAGTGGGGTGTGATTCAATAAATCTATTTGTTGTGATACTTGAATCTTACCTCTATGATTCAGGGCATATTTCCATAGGCTAGGCTGGTTCTTCTTTATAAGCTTTGCAATTGCAATTGTTGCATATACATCAACAAGAGCATCGTGTGCACCTGTTTGGTCTATGTTGTTCTCTTCCGTTAGGTCAGTAAGCTTGAAAGAGACTGTTCCTGTCTCTGGATTTTTCTTGTCAAAGACCATTCCATTTGGCCTTAGGTCTCTTGTGGCTCTTACAAGATTGATGATGTCCCAACGAGAACATCTGTTCATGTATTCTCTTTCATATGGATCAAAGAGATTTCGGTATAGTGTTGATCGTATGCATTCATCATCGAACTTGATCGAGTTGTATCCCACTGTGATAGTCTCAGGAACCATCATCTCGTCTCTCAAGCGAGAGATCATCTCGCACTCTGGCATGCCTTTGCTGTTCACAAGCTGTGGCGTTATATGCGTGACTAAGCAAGAACCGGGATTCGGAAGATAATCAGGAGAAAGCCTGGAATACAATAAAATTGGCTCTCCAATTATATTGAGATCCATATCTGTTCTTATTGCAGCTGCTTGTGCAATTCTATCATAACGAGGGTTAAGTCCAAAAGTTTCTAAATCATACCAAAGAAAAGTTCTCATACCATTAATAGAATAGCAAGAAAAACGAAAAGTTTTACATTGAAGATGAAGAAATAGTTGTTTTTTGTTCTAAAATAAGATTATGAAACGAACTATAAGACGACTTTTAATCTTTACTTTGATTCTATTTTTAGCTTTCCCAGCTATCTTTGCAGACAGCATGGATGTAAAAGCATTCTTTCTCAATGACTTAAAGCCTCCAATGCTAGCTATTGCATCATCTTATGTAAATGTTCCAAAGATCAACTTAAATGGTATTACCTACACAAAGGGGAAAGGTTTTCTTCCGAGTCGTATTGAGTTTGATTCTTCTGATGTATCTTTATATAGAGATGAATTGTTGAATCCAGCATCTGATGGCATCTTGGGTTTTCTCTCGTCTTTAACATCAAGCTTGTCGCCAGTTCGAGCAGAGGCTGATAAAGCCTTGAGTGAGAGAGACTTTCAAAGAGGAGAGTTTGTCGTGGATGGTTATGTGAACATTGAGGGAGGAGAACAATTCTCTCTTTCGCTTTTTCTGTTCTATAAGGATTTTTCATCCATATCTGGCTTTGTTGATGGCCAGATTTGTATATCAGGAGATAATGATATTGCTCTTGTATTTTCATTCTCTGTTAGAGGGGCAGAAAACAGGAAAATAATACTTGATGATATGGATGTGAAAATAAATGGAGACTCTGTTAATATTAAGTCTATGATGATATCCTTTAAGGAGTTTTAGGAGAACTTTATGGATAAGACAGGCGCTTTTCTAGAAAAGCATATGCTATATGCAGAACAAATAGATGAGAATAAGCTTTTGGATCTATTCAAGAGCGAGATGAAGAAGGGACTTGCTGGCGAGCCATCATCTCTTCAGATGATTGCAACTTACATCTCTCCAGATGCGGAGATCAAGCCAGGTGAGAGCGTCATCGTTCTTGATGCAGGTGGCACAAACTTCAGAACATGTCTTGTTACATTCGATTCTGGCAGAAAGCCTGTCATTTCAGACTTTCAGAAAACAAGAATGCCTGGTATCGAGAGAGAGGTTAGTGCTGCAGAGTTCTATTCTATTCTTGCAGACAATGTTGAGCGCTTGATCGATAAAGCTGATAAGATTGGATTCTGTTTTTCATATGCAGCAGAGATTCTAGAGAACCACGATGGAATTCCTCTATTGTTTTCAAAGGAAATAAAGGCGCCAGAGGTTATTGGAACAAGATTGGGAGAGAACCTTCTTAAAGAGCTTGCAAGAAGAGGATACGATGTATCCAAAAAGAAGGTATCCATTCTAAATGATACTGTAGCAACACTTCTTGCTGCTAAGAGTGCATTCCCTGAAAATGCATCTGGTTATGTTGGATTTATCTTGGGAACAGGTACCAATACAGCTTATTCTGAGATTACAAGAAACATCACAAAGCTTGGTAAGGATAGTGGAGAAAAGCAGATAGTCAATGTCGAGTCCGGATGCTTGAAGCTCGAAGTAGGCGACCTGGATCACGAATATATGCTTACTACAAAGGATCCTAACAACTACCACTTAGAAAAGAAGATTTCTGGCGCATACCTTGGTGGATTTGCTTCTCTTGTAATTGAGAAAGCTATCGAAGAGGGAGTGTTGTCTCAAGAGTTTGCATCTAGATTCCATAAGATCGAGAAGCTAAATACTACAAGGATGTCTCACTATCTGGAGATGCCACATAATGCTGATTATGACCTGGTTAAGTGTGTTGATGGTTTGGAAGATGATGCTATTGCTCTATATAGAATCATAAAGTCAATCATCGAAAGAGCTGCTAAGCTTACTGCTATCAACCTAACTGCTGCTGTTCTTTCATCCGGCGCTGGCACAAATCCAAGACTGCCAGTTGTAATCAACGCTGATGGTACAACTTTCTACAAGACAGCATTCTTGGAGTTCTATACAAGGCTTTACTTGGATAGAATCCTCGAAGAAGGCTTTGGAAGATATTTCGAGATTGTAAATGTTGATTCATCTCCAACAATTGGAGCTGCTATTGCTGGTTTGGGTCTATAAGCTAGATGAGTAAGCTCGCTTTGGCAATTCACGATCTCTCGTGTTATGCGAAGTCTTCCTTAACAGTGGTTCTTCCTGTCCTGGAAGCTTTGTCAGTAGAATGTGCAGTTTTACCAACTGCACTTCTTTCTACGCAAACAGATGGCTTTGATTCCTTATATTTCCAAGATGAAACAGATGCTATGAAAGAGATAGCTAAAAAGCATGACGAATTAAAGCTTGAATATGATGGTATATATTCAGGATTCCTAGGCTCTGTGGAACAAGTGGAGATCGTGGAATCGATTATCAAAAAGCATAATGCCTTGTCTCTTGTGGATCCTGTTCTTGGGGACAATGGTGCGCTTTATCAGACAATGACAGAGAGGCATGTCGATGCTATGAAAGAGCTAGTTCATCTCGCAGATATCATAACGCCTAACTATACAGAAGCAGGACTCTTGATGGGAAAGACTCTTGATGAGTCTGCCAATCAACGTGATATTAAAGAGATTGTTGATGCTCTATTAAAGCTCGGCCCTGATAAAGGAGTGATCACAAGTGTTCCTCTTGCGCTCGGATCGAGGGCTAACATTGCATACAAAGATGGTAATTTCAGAATATTCTCATTTGATGAGCTGAACGTATCATATCCGGGAGCTGGCGACTTGTTTGCATCTGTATTGTTCTCTCTTATTTTGAATGGAAAGGATTTCTTTCTTGCATCTCAAATTGCAACTCAGATATCTACAGAAGCCGTGCGCTATGCACATATGACAAATAGAGAGAGAAGGATGGGAATATCCCTTGTGCGTGTTTTTGATGAGATCAAGAGGCGAATGCTATGAGAAGAGTTCTACTGCTTGCATCAGACAAAGGGGAGCTAAAAGGCTTTGGGGACGAGTATCTAAAAGCCATTACTGGAGTTGGACCTGTGATGGCTGCAGCAACTGCTGCTATGTATATTGAGCGATATAAGCCGGATTTGGTTGTGAATGTAGGAAGTGCTGGAGCTGTTTTGGAAAGCTTGAATGTAGGAGATGCATATTCATTTTCAACTATTGTTACACCTGACCAAAATCTCTCAGCATTCCACGTCAAGCTTGGTTCTACTCTTGATGATAAGCGTACAACAGTTGGCGCTCTTTCCTCTTTGGATAGCGAATCTGGATTGGTATTAGGCTCAAGTGGTACCTTCTATAAAACCATCCAAGGTTGGCACAAGGATATGTCTGTGGACTCTGCGGACATGGAAGGCTATGGAGTTGCTGTCGCATGTGTAAAGGCCGGTGTTCCTTTTTTATGTATAAAGCTTATTACGGATAAGCTTGGAGATGGAAGTTCGGTTGGTAAAATCAACTTCAATCTAAGAGCTGGAAGAGAAAACCTTATTGATCTTGTGAAGACGAAATTAGCTTAACATCCTCTGGCTTATCCAAAAGATTGCTGCCATTAGAGAGCTTTATCGAATTATGCGTAGGTTCTTCTGAAAGTTCCTTTAGGTATGCCATGATATCGTCTTCCTTAGCTAGAAACGTATCTCCTGCAGCTTTCAAGAGCTGTTCCTTTGCCTCTATTGATATATCGTCAAGTTTTATCTTCTTGGTTAGCACTGGTGCCCAAATACGAGTGTATCGTAAGTCTTTTATACTTGGCACGATTTCGTCAACCATAGCAAGCTGTCCCTCTGAATATGCTTTATATAGAGGGCTTGCCCATGCAATTGCGCCTTGTGTGTAGCTCTGGACATCAACAGAGTGCTTAGGTGCACATGTAGATAGGCTTAGAATTCGGTATTCATCAGCATTTGGATATAGCTTTCTTGCTTCCTTATATGCAAGGAGCGTTGGGTTGTTTGCAACAACACCGCCATCAATTAGGGACAGTACCTCTCCTGTTTCCCTATCTATCAGGTTAGATGCTGGAAAATATGTAGGAGCCGCTGAGGAGGCTCTAGCTGCTTCTGAACACAAGAATCCATGACTGTCGCGAGACGAGAAGATATATGGCATCGATGTATTTGTCTCATATGCAACGGCAATTGTCGGAACCAGACACTCATCAAGGCGTGTATCTCCAAGAGCTTCTGTCAGAAACTCTTCTAGTGATTTTCCATCATATTTATCTGAAAATACCGGTCCGAACAAACTCTTTAGGTGATGAGGTTGCTTGAATATGTCTCCACTACGATTCAGATACATTGCCAATAGTGCATCCGATGCGGCTAATGGCTCGATATCACCCTTGTAGATTTGCTCTTCTTTCTTGAAGAATCGTCCAATTATATGTTTTTCAAATACGGGATATTTTCCCTCTTGCTTTGTTAGTATTCCTTCCTTGATAGGGCTTGTTAAGGCAAGTGCGATCAAGGCTCCTGTACTTGTTCCTGCAACTAGGTCAAAGTGTGAATAAAAAGGGCGATCATCGCCAAAATCCTCGCCCAGAATGGTGTCCATCTTATTGATCAGATATGCCGGTATAATACCTCGCATACCTCCTCCATCTATCGAGAGGATGTATCTGATCTCCTTTTTTGTCTCTTTTTTATTCTGCTGAAAGATGTTCCATTTACCCATATCACAAAATTTTGTTATATTCACACTCGATGGTCAACAGATTGTATTATTCAAGTTGCGCCATTTGTCCTAATGAGTGTAAAGTTGATAGAACAAATGGGCAGATAGGTATATGTAAACAAAGTGATAAAGTAAAGATTGCATGGTCTGGTCTGCATAGAGGTGAAGAACCTCCAATTACAGGCGAGCATGGTTCTGGCATGATATTCTTCACCGGCTGTCCTTTGCATTGTGCATATTGCCAAAATAGGCAGATCTCCGGATCCGATGGTGAGAACTATGGCTTTGAAGTTACGGAAGAAGAGCTAGCAAATTTGATGCTTGATCTTCAAGCGATGGGAGCTCAGACACTTAATCTTGTTACTGGTACCCACTTTATACCATCCATTGTAGAAGCTCTGGACATTGCGAAAGAGCGAGGCTTTTCGCTTCCTGTCGTATGGAATAGCTCTGGGTATGAAAATACAACAGGCTTGGAATTGATCGATAAATATATCGACATATACCTACTTGATGGAAAGACACTCTCGAAGAAAACTGCAAAGAAGTTCTGTGGACGCGAGCGCTATGCAGAATGCATAGAGGATGTAATGGATTATGTTGCATCCAGGCACCCTAAGACAGATCTAGATGAGATGAAAGGAACGATCCTAAGGCATTTGGTATTTCCTGGGGAGATAGATGCTACAAAGGAATTTCTCGAACTTTATGCACGTAAGTACAAGGATAAGTTTTTCTTGTCCTTGATGGTTCAATTTGTACCACCTAAGGAAGATCCATCGCTAAAGGCAATATCTGACGATGAATATGATGACTTGATCGAATACTTGGAAGAGCTCGATATCGAGGATGGATTTGCACAAGAAAAGGGCGAGGACGACATATTATGGATCCCTGACTTTACAGAGGATGTTCCATTTCCTTCTTCTTTTGCCGATCCTAGCCCTTATTTTCTAGAGCTTAAGAAAATCAAGCTCCAATAATGGTTCCGAAGAACTCCTTTCCTTCAAGGATAGCAAGTGTGTTTTCGATGTTTCTGCCATCTGCACAAACAACACGCATCTCTGCTTCCTCTGCAAGCTTTGAAGCAACCGGATCGAAAGGAGTGTTCTTTCCAGGAACCCACTCATCGCCAACCATAGCTCTGAAGTCTTTCCATAAGATGGAATCGATAGGCTTTGCATCTGGATTCTTTCTTGGGTCATCTGTATATACCTTAGCAATATTGGAAAGGTTTACAACAAGCTTTCCTCCAAACTTCTTAGCTAGGTAAACTGCATCTGTATCTGTTGAGAAACCTGGCTTCCATCCTCCTGCAACAAGAATTCTTCCCTTGAATGGGATATCTACAGTTGGATCTGTTACGAGTTCGTCTTCGCAATAGTCTGAGAAGATGCCCTTTAGAAGCATTCCGTTAAGGTGTGTTGCCTTGATTCCAATCCAGTCCTGGATGTTTGCGTCCCCTTCCTCTCTAACTTCTCTGTATCCACCTTGCCAAATACGAGCAGGAGCACCACCGCCTGTGACAAATATAAGCTTATCTAATGGATTTCTTTTCAAATAATCCACAATAGCGCTTCTGAAAGCTTTCAAGAACTCTGTATCTACCTTGTCTGGAGCAATGATTGATCCACCAACAGAAAGAACAGTCAAATTCATTATCTATCTCCTTATCGAAATGATTATGAATGTTCTTTTTTATAAAGACAATAGATTAGCGTTTGCCGTGTTTGTTGCTGGTACATAAATGGATTTTATATGCATAAATCCATCGAAAATAACAATTTTCAACTTTTTTAAGGAATTTTCTCAAAATCACTAGCAAAAACTTGAGTTTTGGACCTTTAAGAGTAGGAGGTCATATGATCAATCACTTAAATAGTCTTCTAATTGAAGGAGTAATGGTCAATAACCCAGAGGTTGTTGCTCACGTCAAGAAGGATCCGGAAGTCAAACTTGTTAAGTTTACTATCGCCAATGATTACTACTATGTAGGAACAGATGGAAGCAAGAAAAAAGATACTCTTTTCTTGACTGTTCAAACATGGGGAGGGCTAGCTGACCGCTGTCTAATTCAGATGTCTAAGGGCATGACTGTTAGGGTTGTTGGAAAATTGAAGATGCGCACATGGGAAACAGAAGGAGGAGAAAAGCGCTCTGTCATCGAACTAGTTGCTAAGCATATTGAATATCGCAAGAGCAAGAAGAGTAAGGTCGAGGTATTGGAGGTTACAGAGGAGGAAGAAGAAACTGTAGTTAGTGAATCAGAAGTATTCTATGTAATATAATTCTGAATTCGGTATATAATTATGTATATTTATATACAAAAGGCTTGGGCAAACGCTCAAGCCTTTAACTCTCACTCTTCGGTATAAGGCTCGTAGACGTTATATCTTCCAAATGTTGAAGAGCGTGCTTTTGTGACAAACCAATCATCTGCTGCATTTGAATCATATCCAGAAGGAAGGCGTGCAAGTACGCGAGAGGATGTGACATCGCTTGAGTCGATAGCGCGTCCGATCCATTGACCTCGTTTGATTAAATAGTCAGCATTTTTTTCTTGTGTCTCGCTTCCGTAAGAGGAAGATGTAAAGTCGTTGTTATAGATGATCGCATCCTGAATATCTCCTTTGTCTTCGCTATATAAAACGACAATGCCTTTTGTGCTTGAGAGCGTTGTTCTTTGTTCTGCTTGAAGAAAGTAGCATGTTTTTTTATTAGGTAGGATTTCATTTTCCTTTGGTGCTATTGAGTCCCAATAGACAACAACCAAGTCTCCATGTTTGACATCCAGTTCCGGCAAGATGAATTTATTTTCTAGTGTTGATGCAATCTTATCTGTAAGGATCATTCCGGCTAGGTTTCCATCTTCAAGAATAAGTAATTCAATTCTATCGGGAGCTGATCTTGTTCCTGCAATGGATACTTCATTAATTAGCACTTTCGGTATTTCAAGGTTCTTGCCAATAAGACGAAAGGATGCGCGTGTGATATTTCCATTTGGCTTTCTAGCTGTCAGCGAGATAATGCAGATCTCTCCTCGTTTGATTTCTTGATCAAGAGGAAATGTGAATTTGTTTCCAATTGATCTGGCGTGATGTTTTTCCTTGTTGATCTCCAAATCGATAATCTCAACCTTCTCATCAAATGCAATATTGAAATAAGAATTGTCTTCAAGTGAATACGATGTGACTTTTGCAAGTTTCATATCGCTTTTTGCATTAGGGTCGATAATGTCGATGTTGGCAATGCAACACAATAAAAGAAAAGATGAAATCAAAAGTAAATAAATAAGCTTCATATTATAGAAATGTCAAAAGAACCTATTTTTGCACGTTGAAATTAACAAAAAACACTGAATTTGAAATAGTTTATAATGTTAACTAATAGTTATATATTTATAGAATAGATAATTATCTAAATATAATAAAATGGCGTTGATGTATACTTAGTTAGGTTAACTAATTGTTTTCTTGACAATTTCAATACTTGTGTAATGGATATTTATATGTTGGCTTGCCTTGAAGAGCTAATGCTTTTTGATATAGAATTTTAGTACTATGAGCATTATTAAACCCCACAAACTTGGAGTCATTGCAGGCCCCGGTTCAGAGTATTTTACAGGAAAGGTTGTAAAGCACCTTAGAAGGCTTTACATCGATAGGTACGAGAAGCTTTCTGAAGCTTTGACAACAAGACATAACATTTCTCAGGAAAAGCTCTTGCAGGAAGTTACCTTGATCGATGATTTGGACTCAAGAAAGATTCCAACTGGAAAGATTCCAGAGACATTCCATTGTCCAGATTTCACTATCAATGTTAAGTACACAAGATTTGCAAATGGAGAAGAGAAAGCAGAGATCATCGATCCAGTTAGAGGATTGAATGTATATATCGTACACGATGTTTCAAACTGCGCTCCTATCAAGGTTGCAGGTTCTGAAGAAGGACAGCCACTTAGTGTCAATGACCACTTGATGTTCTTGTTCACAACAATCAATGCTGTAAAGCTTGCTGGTGCACTTTCAATTACATTGGTTCTTCCTACATATCCATATGCTCGTCAGCATAAGAAAGCTGGAAGAGAAGCTTTGACAGCTGCTATGTTTGCACACTTCTGTGAAGTATTGGGAGTTGATCGTGTAATCACACTCGATATCCACTCAAGAGAGATCGAGAATGCATTCACATCCTGTCACCTAGAGAACCTACATGCTTCATACCAGTCATTGATGGCTCTCAGAAAGCTAATTGATTTCTCAGATCCAGACATCGTTGTAGTATCTCCAGATACAGGTGCTGTTTCCAGAAATAAGTTCTATGCTCAGGGATTGCATAGACCACTGGCAATGCTCTACAAGGAGAGAGACTACTCAGTAGTATCCAAGGATGCTAAGAAGAACAACATCAAGTCCATCAACCTTCTTGGTGATGTAAAGGGCAAGACTGTTTTGATGGCTGATGATATGATCGCAACTGGGGGAACAATGATCATTGCAATGCGTGAGCTTATGAATAGAGGCGCTAAGAAGATCATCTGTATGGTTTCATTGCCATTCTTCAATGGAAATGCAATCGAGAACTTCGACCAGGCTTATAAGGAAGGCGTATTCTGGAGAATCATCGGAACTAACGCTGTATACCAAGGAAAGGGACTGTTGGAGAAAGAGTGGTTTGTTCAAGCTGATGTTACAGAGCTCTTTGCTCGTGTAATTTCAAGATTGCACCATGGTCGATCCATCTCTCCACTTCTTGATAACAGAAAGTTCATCCAGAAACTCATTGATGTTTCCCAGACAAATCCAAATGGTCCACTCCCTGTAGAGAAGGACTGATTTTAAGGAATTAAAACGAATGCAAATGTCAAATAGAATCTCGGGATTCCAAACTTCCCCGATTAGACGATTGGTTCCATATTCGAGAGCAGCTGAGAAGAACGGGGTTCATGTTATTCATTTGAATATTGGACAGCCAGATATAAAGACACCAAAGGAAGCTTTGGATGCCATCCATAACTATGATCAGGACATCATAGCTTATGGAATATCTGAAGGAGATATTGAACTAAGACGAGCTATGTTGGATTACTATGCTCGTTTTGGTATCAATGATCTTACGTCCGACGATATTATGATCACAACAGGAGGATCGGAGGCACTTCAATTTGTCTTTCTCACTCTTTGTGATCCATATGATGAGTTCATCATACCTGAGCCTTACTATACAAACGTTGCAACATTTGCAAACGTTGCTATGGTTGCGCTAAGGCCAGTTACTTCATCATCCTCAAATGGTTTTATCCTTCCATCAATCGATGCATTTGAGGATAAGATCAACAAGAAGACGATGGGTATCCTTCTTTGTTCACCAAACAATCCAACTGGACACATTTATACAAAAGATGAGCTACTAGCTCTTCTTGAGCTATGTAAGAAGCATGATATCTTCTTGGTTGTAGACGAAGTATATAGAGAGTTCTGCTACGATGGAGAGAAGTTCACATCAATTCTATCGTTCCCTGAATATGCAGATAGAATCGTCTGTATTGATTCATTCTCAAAGAGATTCTCAATGTGTGGAGCTCGTGTTGGTGCTATCGTTACAAAGAACAAGGAATTCAGAGATGCTTGTATGAAGATGGCACAAGCTCGTCTATGTCCACCTAATGTTGAACAAGTTGCTGCAACAGCAGCTCTTACTGCTCCATATGAGTACATCGAAAATGTTGTTAGCGAATACAATAGAAGAAGAAATGTTCTAGTCAATGCTCTTCAGAAGATTGAAGGGGTTAGGGTGAATATGCCAAAGGGTGCATTCTATTTTGTTGCAGATTTGCCAGTCGATGACGCAGAACAATTTGCAATATTCATGCTTCGGGATTTCTCGTATAAGAATGCAACTGTTATGTTTGCTCCCGCCGAAGGCTTCTATTGGACAGAGGGACTGGGTAAGAGCCAAGCTAGATTTGCATACGTTTTGGAAGAGAAGGAATTGGAACTAGCAGCTGAGTGCTTAAAGGAAGGACTAAAAGTCTATAGAAGAGATGTTATGCATGTTTAGTGCATAGCATTCTTTTTTGAGTTGTCACATTAAGGAGTTTTTACGTGGATTCTTTGTTTGCTGATCTTCATGAGCTTTCAAGAATGACTAAGGAGAAGGCCGAAAAAAACCTTCGTGATATCGTTGTATACCTAAGAAATGATTTCCAAGGAATAATCAAGATCTTGAGACAATACCATCCCTTGGAAGTCTTGAGATTATCTGTATGGGAAAAAAGGAAGCTTTTGAAAACAAAGCAAGATATAAACACTCAAATGGGTGCGCGCCTTCTTCCTGTGCTGTTGCAGTCCTTGGCTCAATCAACACTCTATGATGTATCATCCGGGATATCACACAATAGAAACATCAAACCAAAGGATTGGAAGAGAATAATCGATCTTACGTTTGATATTTCCAGAAAACTGATTCGCTATATCGATTGTCTGACAGTCTATCAGCTTGGTTGGAACAAGCTAAAGGCTGAAGATGCTGAATCATATAGACTAAAATGTTTCAATTTATTTTTCCCACCAGAGGAAGATTTCAATAGAATAGAGCTATGCTCTCAAATGCTTCAATTTGCACTTGCAGAAAAAGAGAAAGAGATCAGAGAGAAACTGAATATTGATTCCAAGACTCTTTGCAAAGGCATTCATGATATTGCATTGCACTCTCTTGATGGTATTGATTCATTGACATCGGAGATTCAGGTTTACAAGGCTGAGATGAGCCTTGCTATTGCTCAAAAGCGTGAGATTGAAAAATATCGCACAATGCCTGAAGAAGAGCTAAGAACTCTCATCGTTAGGGAAAATGGTTGGGAAGGAAGAGTAAATAGCCTAGCTGGACGTAGAGATGACTTTGATCTATTTAGGCCTGAATTTGCAACAAATCTTCCTAATAATATATATAAGGAAATATCAGCAGAGCTTGGGTCTGTGGATATCTTTGAATATATGAAGAATGGCTATTGGCCAGCTTCTGTAAAGCCTTTTGTAGAGTTTGGTGATTTCTTTTTCACATTCCTTGGCGAGCATATGGTATCTGGAGCAGGAAGATACCTGGCCGAGAAGATGGACCTTGTAAATGTCTATTCATCATCTGTACATTCTTTGTGCCTGGAACTATTTAATTCTACAGATGTTGTTGGTGTTTATTCATATGAAGGAAGAATGATTGATTTAAATATCCTTCCTCCATTGAGTGACCTTAATCCTCTTGAAGAGCCAGAGGCTTTCTCTATCAGATCCACGCTTAGAGCAGAGGAGGCTGCAACACCAGCAAAGCCAGGACATATTCTATTGGTAGTTGACCCAGATTCCTTGGAGAATATCGAGAAGATTGATCAGACTAAGTTCCATTCTTCCGCTGCATATCTTGCAAAGGTTGCTCTAAATCAGAATCTAAGGCACGATTTCTACCTCTTTATATTCGGGGATATGGATGTCGAAGAAGAGAAGAGTGATAACACAATCTACACAGCTCTTGATGACGATATCGTCCAAAATGATTCATATAGCCCTGAAGATAACCTTCCTGAGGAGATTATCTCAGAAGAGTATGAATATAGTGAACCAGAAGATGTTGTTGACAAGAAAATCGAAGAGAGAGAAAAGGCCCTTGAGGAATTTCCTTCCGATATCGCTCTAAAAGCACAGAAAGTAGATATCGACAAGCTGAAGGAACGCTATGAATTAACACCATCGATCATCGAGAAAGATAACGAAGAAGATGAGTATGTCGACTCTTTCGAGCGTGATATGGAATATGACGACTTCGATGATGATGACTACGAAAATGATGAAAACTTTGAAGATGATCCAGTGGAAGATGAGGCTTTGTATGAAGAAGCTGAAGCTGAAGACGATTATTCTTCAGATGTTTCAGAAGATCCAAAGGAAGATGAAGATGATAATCAAAATCAATTGGATTTCCTATCATTGTTAGATGATGATGCTCTTGATGAAAAAGAGCCTAATCTTGATGTCTTTGATGACGTTGGAAAAAGTGAAGCACAAGAGCCACGAAAGATTGTAGTAGAGGAAGTCCTGGAAGAAGATACTCCTATTTCAGAAGAAGATGAGATGGTTGTTGAACCTATATCGGATCATGATGAAGTTGTAACAGATATTGAAGAAGAGGGCTTCCCAACTCTTGATGAAGCTAGTGAAGCAGAAGAGTCTGATATCGATATCGATTCAGATGAGTTATCTGGAGAGGAAGAATTTGTTGATGTTGATGACACTTCCAATGAAGAATACATCGATGAATCAGCATTGTTTGATACAGAGAACCAAGACTCAGAGGAATACATCGTGGACTCTTTCCCTGATATTGATATGGATAGCGAGCCAAAACTCACAACTCTATATGAAGCACCAATTTCCGATGAGGATTATGCTCGTGATAGCGTTGTTCCTGCTAATGAGATCATTCCTGATGACTATGTTCCATATAGAGATGATGATGCTCCATTTGAAGAGCCTCAAATCGATCCAGCTCTCCTTGAATCCTTAAATGCAAAAAAGGAAGAACCTAAGCAAGAAGAACATGTCGAAGAGACTGAAGAGAAAGAACTAGATTTGGATACTGTCTCCGATGATGCATTTGTAGATCATGTCTCAGATGAAGATGAAATCGAGGATGAGCATACAGAGATTGAGGATGAAACATACTCAGACTTTGTTACAGATGACGATGATGTAGAAGATATCGACGAACTGCATGATGTTGAAAATACGATTTTGGAAGAGACGCCTGTAGAGAATGAAGAATCTACAGAAGAGTCTGTTCCAGAAGATGCATTTGCTGACTATGTTGCTGATGAAGATGAAGTTGAAGACGAGCATACAGAGATTAATGAAGATGCATACTCTGATTTCGTCTCAGATGACGATGATGTAGATGAGCTAGCTGAGATCTTCGATACCGATGAAGAGCCAACAGAAGAGACTTCTTCCGAGGAAGAATCTTCAGTAGAAGAAGCTCCTGCTGAGGAGGAAGCTCCAGCTGAAGAAGAACCTTCAGTTGAGGAAGAAACTCCTGTTGAGGAAGAAACTCCTGTTGAGGAAGAAACTCCTGTTGAGGAAGAAACTCCTGTTGAGGAAGAAACTCCTGTTGAGGAAGAAACTCCTGTTGAAGAAGAAACTCCTGTTGAAGAAGAAACTCCAGTTGAAGAAGATCCTTCAGTTGAAGAAGAACCTCAGAAATCTTCTCCTGTTGTCCTAGATGCAAACGACGGCTATAAGCTTATAATGCAGCCAGATGGTACATATGTACTAGAAGAGAATACTCAAGAAATTGAAGATGATTTCGACCTATCTGGTATTCTTTTAGATATCAAGCATGCATTGAATATGCCTGAATCTGTATATATGACCTTTGTTAAGAATGCAGAGCCTGATCTCTTAGGATATCTATCAGATGTAATAAGAAAGAGTTGGGAAAAACAACAGATAGATCATAAGGACAAAGTATTTACTGTATTTGATTATTCACTAACTGTCTTACTTGCAAGCTCATCTGTTAGAGATGACTTAAGAAGAAATGAGCTTTTGGATAATGCAGGAGCAGTGATGTATTCAAAGGATAGAAAGGATTGGAATGCTCTAATTCTATATATTGATGAGAATTATACAGTAGTGGATGCAGAAGAGATTCATATTACACCAGAATCTTTCACTCCTTATGATTGGAAGCGTGTTCAGATTATTGGACAGCAACTTATCAACAGGGGCAAATGATATGGATACTGAATTCTTGAAAGCAAGATATCAGATGGCAATTGAGATTGAGAAAGAAGTAGGTGCGTTTCTTCTTTCTCATGAAAATCTCCGTCATGATATCAAGCAGAAAGCTACAAATGATTTCGTTACAGTAGCAGATCAGAAAGCTGAGGATATGATCGAGGAAAAGATCAAAGAGCTATTTCCTCAAGATTCTATTCTTGGTGAAGAGAATGGAGTCATTGCATCCAAAAGTAGCAATAGATGGATCATTGATCCTATCGATGGCACTGTGGACTTCATGGCAAGCTTTCCAAACTACACGATTTCAATTGCTTTTGAAGATGAAGATGGAATAGCTTTCGGAGTTGTATATGTTGTTAGACAAGGAGAGCTGTTCTCCGCATTCAGAGGTGAGGGAGCTTACCTAAATGGAAAGAGATTTTATACAGATGAAGAGACTCCACTAGATAAGCAATTGGCTATATTGGTTCCACCTCATAGAAGACATGAGCATATCGATTCCTTTATGGTAACAATGCGAAAGTTCTACGAATACGTATCTGATCTACGCTCCGTAGGATCTGCCGCATGTTCTCTTTGCTATGTCGCAATTGGACGCGTTGCACTCTATTACGAGAGAGCTTTAAAGGTATATGACGTTGCAGCAGGAATGTTTATCGTAAAAGAAGCTGGTGGAAAGGTAACTCTTCTTAGCGATGATGAAAATTGGATCGATATCGTTGCAAGTTCTTCTTTCTGTCATGAAAAGGTATTGGAGATCATAAATGATTAAAGGTGTACTATTCGACTTTGATGGAACTCTTGCAGACTCATCAAAAGGAATCTTTGCAACATCTACAACAGTTGCAGATGCTATGGGCTACACAGGTCCATGGAGTGAAAAACAGCTTAGAAAGTTTGTTGGACCACCTCTAAGAGAGTGCTTCAAAATCACATTCGATATGAAAGAGCATGAGCTTGATGAAGCAGTCTCTAGATATAGGGCAATATACAATGTCACTGGATATAAGGAATGTGTCTTGTATCCTGGAATAAAAGAGCTGTTGATAGCCTTAAGAAAACAAGGTTTGAAAGTCGGGGTTGCAACAAACAAGGGTCAGGACATTGCAGAAAAGTGCATTAACGCTTTAGGTATTGCTCCTTTGTTTGATGGCATCTTTGGCACAGATCCTGTTGTCAAAATCAACAAAAGTGCCTGCATAAAAGCATCCTGTGATGCATTTGCGCTTAATCCTGATGAAGTTTTGATGATAGGTGATACAGATAACGATATGCTAGGGGCTAAAGAAGCGGGAACAGAGTTTTTAGCTGTTACTTGGGGATTTGGATTTTCCTTGCCTTGGCGCTTAGATGAAGTAGACTATGTAGAGAACGCATTGGATGTTCTAGATGTTTTGAATAAAAATGGAGGATATAACATGATTGAGAAAATCGAAACAAAGAATGCACCAGCTGCAATTGGTCCATATAGCCAGGCTGTAAAGGTAGGTTCATTTGTATTTGCATCCGGTCAGATCCCAGTAGACCCTGCAACAGGACTTGTTGTAGAAGGAACAACTGCAGATCAGGCTAGACAATGCTTCAAGAATATCAAGGCAGTTCTTGCTGAAGCTGGAACAGATCTTACAAAGGTTGTCAAAGCAACTGTGTTTCTAAAGGATATGAATGATTTCGTTCCAGTAAACGAAGTATATGCTGAAGCATTCTCTTCATCTCCTGTTCTTCCTGCTCGTTCAGCAGTACAGGTCGCAAAGCTTCCAAAAGACGTTGGCGTTGAGATAGAAGTAATCGCAACATTATAAGAATGAATACAAGATAATTAGTAGAGCTGTTGAAAATTAGATTCAAAAAAGCAACAGCTCTTCTTTTTTTCATTAAATTCTGTTTCGTTCAAATTTTGCAAATATTTTTTCTGAAAATTTCAACTTATGCTAAACTTAATTAAGTAAGAGGAAAAAACGTTGGAACACAATTGCGCATTCGAAATGAAAGGCATTACCAAACGCTTTGGACAAGTTGTTGCCAATGATAAGATTGATCTGAGTATCAATAGTGGCGAGATTTTGGCCATCCTTGGTGAAAATGGTAGTGGCAAGACAACCTTGATGAACATGCTATCTGGAATTTATCAACCTGATGAAGGCCAGATATTCAAAAATGGCGAAGAAATCTATATCCGTTCCCCTAAAGATGCATACGTTCATGGAATCGGAATGATTCACCAGCACTACAAGTTGGTTGAAGTCTTTACAGCTGCACAAAATATCATTCTTGGTCTATCAGACGAGAAGATGGATTTGTCAGAGACAAACAAGAAGGTGTCAGAGATTTGCTCTCGCTATGGCTTTGAGATAGATCCAACAACAAAGGTCTACGATATGTCTGTATCGCAAAAGCAAACAGTCGAAATCATCAAGGTGCTTTATAAGGGTGCAGAGCTTTTGATTCTTGATGAGCCAACAGCTGTATTGACTCCTCAAGAGACACAGAAGCTATTCAAGGTGCTTAGAAACATGAAGAAAGATGGAAAGGCGATTATCATAATCACCCACAAACTTCATGAGGTAATGGATGTTTCAGATAAAGTTGCAGTCTTGAGAAAGGGTAAGTACATCGGTACTGTTGAGACTAAGGATACAAACCCTCAAGCTTTGACAGATATGATGGTTGGTCGCTCTGTTACATTGAATATCGACAGACCTCGTTACGATAATCCAAAGAAAAAACTCATCGTTGAGAACCTGACATGTATCGACAACGAAGGGATCAAGAAACTTGATGGCGTATCATTTGTGGCAAACACAGGTGAGATCCTTGGTGTTGCTGGTATTGCTGGCTCAGGACAGAAAGAGCTTTTGGAAGCAATCACAGGCTTGTATCCAGTAAAGGAAGGGAGTGTTAGGTTCATCAACAAGGACGATGAAGAGATAGAGCTTGTTGGTAAGACTCCTAAGAAGATCAGACAGACTGGAGTTGGAATGGCATTCGTTCCAGAAGATAGACTTGGAATGGGTCTTGTAGGTTCTATGGGAATGACTGGAAACATGCTTCTCAGATCCTGGAGAAAAGGTAAGGGTGCCTTCATTCGCAAAAAGGATCCTGAAGCTCTTGCAAATAGAATCTGGAATGACTTGGAAGTTGTTACTCCTGGAGTTAACTACCCAGTAAGAAGACTCTCTGGCGGAAACGTACAGAAAGTACTTGTTGGAAGAGAGATTGCAAGTGAACCAGAGGTGCTGATGACAGCGTATGCAGTTCGTGGATTGGATATCAACACATCATATACAATCTACAACCTATTAACCGAACAGAAGATGAAAGGTGTTGCTGTCATCTATGTTGGAGAAGACCTGGATGTTCTTCTGGAGCTTGCCGATAGAATTGTTGTTCTCTGTGGCGGCCAGGTTAGCGGTATAGTGGATGCAAGAACAACAACTAAGGAAGAGATTGGATTGTTGATGACTCAATTCGATTCAAAGGTAGGTGAGTGATGAGTACAGAGACAAAAACTCCTTTCGTTAGACTTGCAAAACGTACAAACATGAAACAGAGCACCATATGGCTTATTCGTGTTGGTTCAATTTTTGTGGCTTTGCTTCTTGGTTGTATTCCAATGCTCCTTACTGGTACCAATCCATTTGTAGCATATGGAATCATCATAAAAGGCTCTTTGTCAAAGCCTACATATCTAAAGCAGACGATTAAGATTGCAATTCCTCTTTTGGGTTGTGCTCTTGCTATCGCACCATGTTTTAAGATGAAGTTCTGGAACATTGGTGCAGAGGGCCAGATCACAATGGGCGCTGTGTTTGCTTCTTATTTTGCTCTCTTCTTTGCGGATAAGATTCCACATGTTCCTCTATTGATCATCATGTTCATCTCTGGAGCTATTGCAGGCGGAATATGGGCATTGATCCCAGCATTCTTCAAAGCTAAATGGAATACAAACGAAACACTATTTACCTTAATGATGAACTATATCGCTATTGGTATTGTTGCATGGCTTCAAGGTGGACCTTGGGAAGGAAGAAAGGGGTCTCAGCTAATTCCAATGTTCAGCAAGAGCGCTCGTCTTCCTAATGTTTTTGGTATTCACATTGGTTGGATCATCGTACTGGTTTTGGTTGTATTGATGTATATCTATATGAATAAGACAAAGCAAGGCTATGAGATAGCTGTAATAGGAGACTCAGTCAATACTGCTCGATATGCAGGAATGAACGTTGGCTACATCATGATGCGCACAATGTTCATCTCTGGTGCAATCAGCGGAATCGTAGGATTCATTATCGTATCAGGAGCTAACTACACTCTCTATAAGGGTGTTGCAAATGGAGTTGGATTCACATCCATCACAGTTGCATGGCTATCACAATTGAATTCATTTGCAATGATCATCATCTCAATGATGCTTGCGGTACTGGAAAAGGGTGCAAATACATTGCAGACAAGAATGAAGGTCCCTGCATCTATTTCAGATATCATCATTGGTATCCTCTTGTTCTGTATGCTTAGCTGTGAATTCTTCATCAATTATCAATTGATCTTCAGACACAAGGAATCAAAGGAGGTTAAAGCATGAGTACACTACTTGCATTGATTGTTGCTGCTGTAACCTTTGGAACTGTATTGATGTATGGAACCCTGGGTGAGATTCTTACCGAGAAATCTGGAAACCTAAACCTAGGAGTTGAAGGAATAATGTTCATGGGTGGTGCATTCGGACTAGGCGGTGCATTCTACTATGAAAAGATGGCTGGCTCTGCAGCAATTGGACCTGTTGCAATCATTATTGCAATCATATCTGCATTCCTCGCAGGCGCTTGTGCTTCTTTAATTTATAGCTTCTTGACTATCACACTGAGAACAAACCAAAACGTTACAGGTCTTGCTCTATCCATATTCGGAACGGGAGTGGGGCAGTTCTTTGGTGAGTATATGCGTGTTAGCGAAGGCGGGTATGTTGCATTGAGCAATAACCTAAAAGATAGCTTTGCTTCTACTATCTTTCCTCAATTCTTGGTCAAGATTCCTTTCTTTGGAAGATTGTTGTTCTCGCATACGGTCTTCTTCTATCTAGCAATATTGGTTGCTATATTGATGCACTTGTTCCTGAATAAGACAAGATGCGGAATGTATCTTACAGCTGTAGGAGAAAGCCCTGCTACAAGTGATGCTGCTGGTATCAATATCACAAAGTATAAATACCTTGCTACAACAATTGGTGGTGGAATATCCGCTGTAGGTGGTATGGTTTACATCATGACAACCGCAGGATGTGTATGGAACCATGAAGGTTTGGCAGGAGTCGGTTGGCTTGCAGTTGCTCTTGTAATCTTCTGTATATGGAGACCGCTGAATGCAATATGGGGATCTGTACTATTTGGTGCATTGATGATCATGTATCTACGTGTATCACTTCCATTCGTTCCAACTGAGATCTATAAGATCCTTCCTTACGTAGTAACTGTTGTTGTTCTTATCTTCACAAGTATCAGAAACAATAGAGATAAGCAGCCTCCAGCATCGCTTGGAGTGAACTACTTCAGAGAAGAAAGATAGAATATTGGAGAGTCATCGAGGCTCTCCATTTTCTTTGTCGTTGCATTTAAGGAATTGAGCTCTGCAACAAATTGTTGCAAATTTAGCAAATGCAACAAAAATGCAACAGAAATTGATGAAATGGTGTTGCAATTGATGGTTGAATTTATGGATAATCAAATTGTTGTTTCAGAATTTCTTTTCTTTATTGTGAAATGAAAATCCTGTGATAGAATCAAATTATGGCTTAAAAATCAATCCAAGAAGCCTAAAAAAGGAGAAGCGCATGAAAAAGATTTTGTTAGTTCTTGTTGCACTTATGCTCGTTTCCTCAGCTCTTTTTGCTAGTGGAAGTACAGAGACTCCAGCAGACTCCAATACTATTAAAGTTGGTTTGTTATGCATTGGTGATGAAAACGACCAGGGCTATACCTACAACTTCATCAGAGGTAAGGACGAAGCTACTGAAATGCTGAAGAAGGACGGCATCGATGTTGAGTGGATCATCAAATACAATATTGGTGAAGACGCAACATGTAGAGATGCTAACATCGAAGCAGCAGAAGAAGGCTGTCAGATCATCATCAACAACAGCTATGGCTTTGAGCCTTTCATGCTAGAAGTTGTTGACGACTATCCAAATATCGAATTCATTAGCTGCACAAACTGCAATTCTTGGAATGATAGCAGAGAAAATACACATAACGCATTTGCAAACATCTACGAGGGTAGATATGTAGCAGGTGTTGTTGCTGGTATGAAGCTCAATGAAATGATTCAAGATGGAAAGATCAAACCAGAACAGGCAGTAATCGGTTATGTAGGTGCTTATTCTTTTGCTGAGGTTATCTCTGGATTTACATCATATTATCTTGGCGCAAAGTCAGTTTGCCCATCAGTTACAATGAAGGTTTCTTTCGTAGGTTCATGGTCAGATGCTACTGCTGAATCAGATGCAGCTATCGCACTTGCTGATATGGGTTGTGTAATGATCAGCCAGCACTCAGACAATACTACTCCAGCAACTGCAGCTCAGGCTAAGGGTGTATTCCACACTGGTTACAACAACGATATGACAGGTATTGCTCCAAAGGCATCCTTGATTTCAACAAGAATCGATTGGGGTATCTACTTCTACGAAGCTATCAAGGCATATGCTAATGGCGAGAAGATTCCTCAGGACTGGTGCAAGGGTATGGGCGATGGCGCTGTAGTAGTTACAGAGCTAAACGAAGCAATTGCAGCTCCTGGAACACTCGAAGCTATCGAGAAGACAGTTGCAGGACTATCAAATGGATCTATCAAGGTATTTGATACAAGTGCATTCACAATCAATGGCGAAAAGCTAACTCACGCATTTGCTCTCGATACAAATGGTGACTTTACAGCAGACTCAGAAGAAGCAGTATTCGATGGACAGTTCAACGAATCCTACTTCCAGTCAGCTCCATATTTCGATCTAAAGATTGATGGAATCACATGGTTGAACGCTGCATTCTAATGCTTGGTGTTCTAAAGCTATGGGCTTGGGATTATCTCAAGCCCTTTTTAATGAAAGAAGGGTATCAAGGTATTTACACCACTTTGATTTTCCATTAAACTCGACAGACAGAAAGGAAAAGGACATGAGAAAAGTGATTATGATATCTTCATTCTTTGATTGTATCTTTTACCTTATTGTTTCGTAATTTCAAGTCGGTTCCATTTTGAAGCCGGCTTTTTTTTTGGAGTTTTAATATGTCAAATGTCTTTAAGTCCAGATCGTTGAATGTAATTGAGGATTTCTCAATTAATGAGCGTAGGTATTTTTTTACAAAGGTAAAGGAGCTCAAAGATGCTATCATATCCAATGATGAGAAAACAATGGATGAGTTTCGTGTAGGAGATCCTGATTTTGGAATCTATGAGGTATTCCTAGAAGATTCCACAAGAACAAAGGAATCATTCAGAAACGCTGCCAAGTTCCATCATGTAAAGGTATCTGAGCTTTTGACTAGCTCAAGCTCCATCAACAAAGGCGAAAGTTATGCTGATACTTTCAACATGCTCACAGGCTACCAGAATGCCATCTTCATCGTAAGAAGTAAGGTAGAGGGACTGACTCGTTGGCTATCTGAAGAGACAATTGAGTATTCCCAGAGAAATAATCTTCCATACCATCCAGCATTCATCAATGCAGGAGATGGAAAGCATGAGCATCCTACTCAGGAGCTACTTGATGAGTTCACATTCCTTGAAGACAACAACATGTCATTTGATTCTATCCATGTTGCTCTTGTTGGAGATTTGTATCATGGAAGAACTGTTCATTCAAAGGCAGATGGCCTAAAGCTATTCGATCACGTAAAGGTCGATCTAATCGCACCTGATGAACTTGCTATGCCAGATAGCTATGTTGAGAAGATGAAGGAAAATGGCTTCGAGGTAAGAGAATATAAGTCAATTGAGGAATACCTGGAATCAGGAGATACTGCTAAGATGTGGTACTTTACTCGTCCACAGCTTGAGAGAATGGGAGAGAAGGTTCTTCAGAAGCAGGCTGTTTTGAGAGAAGCTATCACATTCAGAAAGGATTTCCTGGACAAGATCAATCCAGAGACAAAGTTCTATCATCCACTTCCAAGACATAAGGAGCATCCAACAATTCCTACTTGGCTTGATAAAACAAGCTTCAATGGTTGGGAGCGCCAGGCTATCAACGGTTTATATTGCAGAATCGTTCTTATCTCAATGATTGGCGGCAAGATTGGGGACGATTACATCCCAGTTCCAGAGGATGCTAGATGCGAGTGCGGAAGCGATGAGTACATCGTTGAAGTTCAGCCATCAAATTCAAGCAAGAAAAAGAACTATTCAGAAGGAGTTAGACCAATAACAGACGGAATCGTTATCGATCATATCTGTAAGGGCGATAGTCCATCAGAGATTAGAAATCATATGCGCTTGATCTCTACTGTTCTCGGTATCGACGAAGGAAGAGGAGGAGAATGGATCTCATGCGGTGCTGATGGCGCTTACAAGGGAATTATATTCCGCCCAGAGGCTAAGGAATTTGAAAGAAAGGATCTAAAGAGACTTGCTGCTGTTGCTCCTAAGTCAACACTGAATATTGTAAAGAATGGCAAGGTTGAGAAAAAGTACAGAACCCATATGCCACCAAGAATCTACAACTTCGATGATCTATGCTGCCAGAACGATGCTTGTATCTCACATCCAGTAAATGGAGAGGGCGTTCCTGCAAAGTTCTACAGAACAAAGGATGGTCACTTTGCATGTGCTTATTGTGGAAAGTTCCATACATTCAAGGAGATATGGAAAAAGCATTAACCATAATGTAGAATAGGAGTTAATCAGGATGGAAAACATGAAGACTTTAGCAGAAATTACAAATTATTATGGACCACAGCTTGCAAAGGCTGCTTTCGAATTAGGTGCTATCAAGCTCAGCCCAGATAATCCTTTTACATGGGTATCTGGATACAGAATGCCTATATACAACGACAATAGACAGTTCTTGGCTAGATCCAACTACAGAGCTTTGATCTGTGACGCTTTTACAGATATGGTTTATGCATTGAATCTTGAGGGTGTTGATAATGTTGCAGGAACAGCAACTGCAGGTATTCCTCATGCAACAAGTCTTGCTGACAGACTCAACAAGCCTCTTAGCTATGTTCGTTCTGCTTCCAAGGACCATGGAATGGGACATCAGATCGAAGGCTTGGGTGCAAGCGGTAGCTATGATGGAAAGAGAGTCCTTCTTATCGAGGATTTGATCTCAACAGGTTCAAGCTCTATCAAGGCAGTTGAAGCTATCAGAGCAAACAATGGAAATTGTGATATGTGTCTTGCTATCTTCACATATGGATTCCAGAAAGCTGAAGATGCATTTGCATCCCTTGAGCCAAAGTGCGAAATGCACACAATCCTTTCCTATCCAGTAATGCTTGAAACAGCACTCGAGTGTGGATACATAAACGAAAGCCAAGCTGCAAGTCTAGCAGAGTGGAGAGAGAGCCCATTTGAGTGGGGTGAAAAGCACGGTTGGCCAAAGGAGGAGAAAGCATGAGCTATATCGATCTATTAAGAGATAGTGCAAAGGAAGCTGGAAACATCGTATGTATGGGATTGGATCCTGTCGTTTCAGCTCTTCCAGGAGAAGACAAGGATACCAGAACTAGAATTGCAGACTACTTTGCAGAGATCTTCAAGAGAATGAGAATGGAAGGAACAGCTCCTTCTGCATTCAAGCCAAACATTGGCTACTATGCATCTCTTGATAAGCCAAGAGAAGAGGATTTCTCAGGCTCATTGGCTCTTGTTGATGTTATTGATCTTTTGGATACATATTTTCCAACTATCCCTGTTATCCTAGACAGCAAGCGTGGAGACATTGCCCGCTCAAGTGGAAACTATGCTCATGAGGCATTTGATTCATGGTCTGCAGATGCAGTAACAGTATCTCCATATATGGGAACAGATTCAGTTATGCCATTTGCATTCGAGAACAAGGGCGTATATGTTCTTAATAGAACTTCAAACCCAGGAGGCGCAGACCTTCAAAACAGATCTGTCATTGACAGAATAGACGAGAGAGAAGTTCATCCTTTGTATGATGCAGTTGCACATAAGATCTATGATTGGGCAAAGGAACATCCTGGCATCGGTGCAGTAGTTGGTGCTACAAACATGGCAGAGCTCGAAGCAATTGCAACTTACTATGCAGATAAGGATGTACCACTCTTGATCCCTGGTGTTGGTTCACAAGGAGGTTCTGCTCCTGAGGTTATCGCAGCTCTAAATAGAAGCTCATATGAGCTAGCTCTTGCTAGAATCAACTCATCTTCAGGACTCACACACCCTTGGAAGAAGGGGCCTGCGCCTGAGACTTATCTAGATGATGTCATGAGCGCTCTTCATAAGCTTATAACTGAATGTGCGCTTTAATTGGATTTATTTAAAAAAGATAATGCCCGCATTTTGCGGGCTTTGTTTAGAAAAGAGAGGATTTTATGAATAGAGCTGATGCGCTATTGAGAGGAAACCATAATAGAAAGAACATGATTCTTGCAACAGTTTCAGGTGTTGCAACAACAAAGACAGAGCTAGTAGAGCTATTTGACGAAAAGATTCCATCTGTTGATGTAATCACAACAAAAAGCTTTCAGGTAGTGGCTACAAGCGGAAACAGGGAACCTGTTGTCTGCTCTCCATCTACAGGGGATTTTGGAAACTCTGTTGGTCTTAGAAATCCTGGAATGGATGTTGCTTGGCCTGAATTGAAAGCCCTTAAGGATAAGGGTATGCGTGCTATCTTGAATATCTCATTAGCTGCATCAAATCCTGATGATTTCATTACTCTTGTAAAGCGCTTTGACTCTGTTGCAGATATGCTAGAGCTAAACTTCTCATGTCCACATGCTCTAGGTGGATTTGGTGCAAGCATAGGAACAGATATTAATGTTGCTCGTGAATATACAGAGAAGATAGTTACTGCTTGTCCCGATAGAAAAGCTCTTCTTATTGTTAAGCTATCTCCAAATGTCGATAATATCGGAGAGATAGCAAAGGCGGTCGTGGATGCTGGTGCAGATGGTGTTGCCGCAATAAATACAGTTGGTCCTAAGCTTTATATCAATGAAGATTCTGGAACTCCAATTCTTAACAACAAACTTGGTGGCAAGGGTGGCGCTAGCGGGGAATGGGTATTTGACCGCGCGCTAGAAGCAATAAAGGAAATAAGAGAAGCTCTTGGCGATGAGCCTATCATCCTTGGAATGGGTGGAGTAACAGACGAGAAAGATGCTCGTAAGATGATCGATGCAGGTGCAGACTCAGTTGGAATCGGATCCGCTCTATCCAGAGTTGAGCCTTCAAAGTGGGAAGATTATTTCAATGCTATCAAGCTCAACAGGGATGCTCGTGCATTTGTTTCTACGGAGAACAAGCTTGTATACACACCTCATAAAGTACTAAAAGCAAATAAACACTCTGAAGATATCTTGATCCTCACTCTCTCTGGCTCCATGGATTGTCACCCTGGAGAGTTTGCATTCTTATGGGTTCCTGGAAAGGGAGAGAAGCCATTTAGCATTGCAAGAAACAATCCTTTGACATTTCTGATAAAGAAAAGAGGGGAGTTCACCACTTCTTGCTTTGACTTGAAAGAAGGCGACACCGTATATACAAGAGGCTTGTATGGTAAGCCAATGGATATCGAATACTCCGAAAAAGCTCTCTTGATCGCAGGAGGATCTGGAGTAGCTGTCCTTCCTCTCGTTGCTGAGCGCTTGAAGCCACTTGGCGCCAAGATGGATATCAGAGTAGGCGTTGTCCAAGCATCAAACGGCTCTGATCCTCTTGAGGATGTTCTCTCATCCTATGGAAAATATACATCAATTGCAGATGATGGAAAGCCAGGAAGAGTATTGGATTCAATAGACAGAGAGTCTGTATCTGGAGATGTTAGAGCATACGTAGTAGGACCTGGAAAGATGATGGAAAACGCTGCAAAGAAGCTTGAAGAGCTAGGTCTTTCGGATGATAGAATCCTCATGTCCATGGAAAAGAACACAATGTGTGGAATTGGAATGTGCGGTGAGTGTGTATGTGGTGGAAAGCTACCTTGTAAGGAAGGAACATTCTTTACTTGGAAGGAGCTTAAGGAGAACCACGTATGTCTATGATCGATCCCCATGTTCATCTTAGAGATTGGAATCAAAAGGACAAGGAAACACTCTCTCATGGCTTGATGGTTGCAAAAAAGGCAGGCTTTTCACATGTTTTTGATATGCCAAACACAAATCCTGCGCTCACAAACAGGGATGCTATCATAGAGCGCTTGGCTGACGCAGGAGATGTCGTAAGAAAGATCAAGGGCATGCACTACCACCTATATGCAGGACTTACTGGAGATATGGACCAAGCCAAAGCCATGGTTGATGTCTACAATGAACTATTTCCACTTGTTGTTGGACTAAAGCTATTTGCAGGCCATTCAACTGGAAATATGGGAATAGTGGATGAAGAGACTCAACGAAAGATCTTCTCAACACTCTCTAGCTGTGGCTACAAAGGTGTTTTGGCTGTCCACTCGGAAAAAGAATCATACATGAAGCCGGAATTGTATGAAAAGGGCAAGTGGGAGACACACTCTCTTTCCCGACCTAAAGAAGCTGAAATCGAGTCTGTGAGAGATATGATTGATTTTGCACGAGGCGCTGGCTTTGAAGGAACGCTGCATATTGCACATGTCTCAACTCGTGGTGCGATTGAGCTAGTTAAGGCCAATCGTGATAAAATGAAAATTACAATGGGGGCAACTCCGCACCATGCTATGTATTCAACAGAGGATGCTCGCGATTACTCAAGATTTCTAAAGATGAATCCACCCCTAAGAGATAAAGAAGATAGGGATTATCTATTTGATTCAATTGTAAATGGCGATATCGATTGGATAGAATCCGATCATGCACCTCATACTCTGCTAGACAAGGAAAATGGAGCATCAGGTATTCCAGGCTTTGCAGGCATGTTATCCCTTGCTAACAAACTAAGAAAGGAAGGAGTCTCAGAGGAGCGCCTATCTGAATTATTCGGGCGTAACGCTATTCTTGCATTTGGCTTGGATGATGAGGAAATATCTGTTCCAAAGGACCTGAAGAGACGCTTTGTTTCCATTGAGGATGAGTATCCGATAAAGCCGTTTTTGTTCTAGTTTTTTTTCGATATGTCATTTTTCGGTGGTTTTATCGGATATTAAATTATGGTATTCTTGTAGTGATTTGATTAAGAGGAGAGTTTTCATGGACGACGGTGGAAGTACACCTTTACCTATAAACGCAGTGAATAAAGCAATTGCACGTCCTAGGAAGGCTCTCTAACAAAAGCTATCCTAGGGCTACCTAGGAGACAAGATGATTACCAATAGAACAGATTTATCAATAAACCAGAACTATCTTTGGGTAGATGTCAGAGATATGGATAGAGATGATATTGCAGTCTTGACAGATGAATACATGATTTCATCTGAACTTCTTGCAGATATCATGGACGTTGATGAGCAGGCAAGAATTGAAAAAGAGGATGACTATGTTGTCATCATCTGTAGAGTGCCTGTCGATTTTGAAGACGATGACGATGATCCTCTAGAGAGAAGATCTTTACCTCTAGGCATTATCCTATATCCAGATAAAGTCATCACTATCTGCAGAGGAGACAGTGTTGTTATCGAAGACTTTGCTCGCCATAGATTCAGACAATGTCCTGTGGATACAAAGGAAGGTTTTGTAATCTCAATCCTTGGTAGAGCTGCATTGGTATATACAAGACTTTTGAAATACATCAATAGACAGAAGGATCTGGTTGAAGAACAGCTTAATAAAGCTATCATGAACTATGAGCTATTGCAGCTATTGGCAATCCAAAAGTCACTTGTATTCTTGACAACATCTGTCACAAGTAACCAAATGCTTCTTGAACGATTGCAGAAGACTCCTTATTTCAAGCTCAATAACGATGAGGAGACAGAGTTCTTGGAAGATACCATAATCGATAACAAACAGGCTATTGAGATGGCTACTATCTATGCAGATATCCTCACAGGAACAATGGACGCGTATGCATCCGTCATTGGTAATAACATGAACGTCATCATGAAGAGACTGACTGTAGTGTCTCTTTGCTTGATGTTCCCAACATTCATCACAGGCTTCTTTGGAATGAACATAGACCTTCCTTTTCTTGGGGGAGAGTGGGCATGGATCATCCTTGCTGTAGTCTGTGCAATTGTTGCAGTTCTTAGTTATCTATTTATATCTGTTACAAGTAATGTCTCGCCCTTGAAAGCGAATAATCTGTTGAAGAAGAGCAAGAAGAAGTCTCCTTCCCAGATTAAGTACATGAGACGTAAGAGGGCAAAATTAAAGAACCAGGATGAGTAGAATAGAAGAAGGGATGCCTTGCTGGCATCCCTTTCTTGGTCCTTTCTATTTAATAACCTTTATTACATATCCCTTTAGGTATTCTGATTCAGGGAATGAAAGACGCACTGGATGATCTTCTCCTGCAGATAGAGTTCTTAGTATCTGGATCTCTACGCCAGCATCGGAAGCTGCCCATGCAAGAGTTAGCTTGAAGTTCTCTCTAGTCATTGCGCCAGAGCAAGAGAATGTGAATATGATTCCGCCATCCTTTATCTTTGTCATTGCAACACGATTTAGGTCCTTGTAAGCTTTCTGGGCGTTCTCAAGCTGTCCCTTTGTCTTTGCAAGCTTTGGTGGGTCCAGGATGATCAAATCGTAGTAGTCATCTTCAATTTCACGAATGTAATCAAAAGCATCGGCTTGTTTGATTGTGACCTTGTCTCTTGAGTTTTCTCTCAACACGCCTTTGTTTTCATTCAAGTGTACTTGATACAACAAGTGCCTAAGTGCAGACTCCGAACCATCAACTGCATCAACAGATTCTGCTCCTGATTTAAGTGCGTGGAGTGTAAAGCCTCCTGTGTATGAACAAACATCCAACACGCGTTTCTTGTTAACATACTCTTCCAGAATCTTTCTATTATCTCGTTGATCGCAATAGAATCCGGATTTCTGACCCTTGCCAGGTTCTACCTCATAGTAGATGCCATTTTCAATGAAAGAGATGTTCTTTCTATCTTGTTCGTTCTCTTCCTTTCCATTCTTGAAAAGGCGTACATTTTGTTTTAGGCTTTCTGCTTTCGCATATTGAGGATCAACAGTGATCTGAATGCAAGATGGCTTTAGAATCTCTTCAAGAGCTTGTATGATATCCAATAAAAAGTGTTCTGCAAAGCGTGATGATATGATGCCTCTTAGCTCTGAGCCATACGCATCAAGAGAGAATCCTGGAATGAAGTCAGCTTCTCCATGAATTAGCCTAAATGCAGTTGTTTCTGGTCTTTTCAATAGCGCCCTACGTCTAAGAACGCTTTCTTTAACAAGAGTCTTTACATATTCATTGCCAATCTTTGTTGATTTATCCCAACTTAGAAGATGAAGAAGAATGTGGCTCTTCTCATCGTACCAGCCATATGCGATGAATGAGTTTCTTGATGAATAAACTTCTGCCCAATCGCCATCTGTAAATGCTGGCGAAACTGAATCTATTGCTCCTGAGAAGACCCAAGGATGGTGCTTCAATAGCTGTTTTTCCTTGCCTTCTTTTATAGTAATTCTATACATGATTCACAAACTACATTTTGTTTTGATAATTTGCAAGATGAGAACAAAGGAGTATGCTGTTTGATATGAGATTTATCGTTTTTGATCTTGATGGAACGCTACTAAATACACTTGAAGATATTAGAGCAAGCATAAACTATGCTCGTAAGGCATTCGATGGGGAACCAATAAGCCTTGATGATACCAAACGCTATATTGGTTCAGGATTGAGAAAAGCATTGACTTCGTCAATTGTTGAACATGGTCCAAGACTTGAAAATGAAGACGAGGAAGATTTGATGTTCCAATTGTTGATGCAATACTATCGCAATCATCCATCTCCTAATACTGTCCTCTATAAGGGTATTCCAGAGTTGATCGCAACTCTAAAGAGCCATGGATATGGACTTGCTATACTTTCAAATAAAGCTGATGACATAGTCCAGAAGATATGGCCAAACTTCTTTGAAGAAGGAACCTTTGATGTAATTCAAGGTAAACTTCCTGATTATCCATTAAAGCCCGATAAGGCTGTTGTCGATCGTTTATTCGATAGACTTAAGTGCAAAAAAGAAGATGTTGCTTTGATCGGAGACAGTGAAGTTGATTACAAGACCGCTATTAACTCAGGTCTAAGGTACATAATCGTAAACTATGGCTTTAGAACCAAGGATACCCTTTTAAAGCAGGGCATAGATTCCATCGATCATGTTCCTTCTCTAGATGAGATCGAAGCGTTATGGACATAGACCTCAATTATGTCAAAAAGGGAGAAGGAGAGACATTGATCCTGCTTCATGGAAATGGTGAGGATCTTTCGTATTTTGTTAATCAAATCGATTTCTTCTCTCAATATTTCACAGTCTATGCACTCGACTCACGCTCTCATGGCTCTTCTGATCGTGGAGAAGGGGAGTTAACACTCGACAGAATGAGTGATGATCTATACGCTTTCTGCGTCTCTCATGACATATCGAAAGCCAACATACTCGGATTTTCAGATGGCGCAAATATCGCATTGTTGTTTGCCATAAAGCATCCAAAGATGGTGGAAAGATTGATTTTGAATGGTGGAAACCTGTTTCCCATGGGCCTAAAGCCAAATGTGCTAAATGAGATAGCGTCAGACTATTATAGAATCAAGGACAAACCTGAAAGAATAAGAGAGAAGGAACTCCTTAGACTAATGCTATATGAACCAAATATAAAGCCAGATGCGCTAAAGAGTATAATGGCGCCTTCTCTTGTTGTTGTAGGGAAAGATGATATGATCAGACGAAAGCACTCAAAGCTGATTTCTTCATCTTTGCAAAAAGGAAAGATGATAGAGCTTGAAGGTAATCACTTTGTCGCCTATGATAATCCCGGGGCATTTAACAAAACAGTTATTGATTTTTTGTTGGATAAAGATTGTTAAATAAAGCGATAATGTTTCCAAAACGAATATTTTTTGTTGTAAACTTATAAAAGGAGAGTTTTGCAATGGATATTTCATCAAAAATGAAAAATGAGGTTCTTGCAGCTGCAAGAAATTATATTAACTATGAGACTAATCCTATCTTTAGGGACGAAGTTGAGAAAGCAATAGAGATGGAAGATTGGGAAGGTCTATATGATAGATTCTATACTTCTCTTTCTTTTGGTACAGCAGGAATGAGAGGCTTGATCGGCGGTGGAACAAATCGAATCAATTCATTCATGGTAAGAAAGGTATCACAAGGATTGGCAGATTACCTAAGAGAGGCTGTCGATAAGCCAAGCTGTGTAATTGCATATGATTCACGCTTATTCTCAAGTGACTTTGCTCTCTCTGCTGCAAAGGTTCTTGCTGCTAATGGTGTAAAGGTACATCTATATGATGTTCTGCATCCAGTTCCAATGCTATCTTTTGCTCTAAGATATCTAAAAGCAACAGCTGGTATTGTTGTAACAGCATCCCATAACCCTTCTAAGTACAATGGCTATAAAGTATATTGGTCAGACGGAGGTCAGGTTACTCCTCCACATGACATTGGCATTGCAGCTAGAGCTAATGCTGTAACTGGCGACCAGATCAAGGATATGGATGAAGAGGAAGCTAGAAAGAGAGGACTATTGGTATCTGTATCTGCAGATGTTGATGAAGCTTACTACCACATGGTTCTTTCATCTCTTCGCCGTCCAGCTATCGTCCAGAACAGCCCAATTACAGTTGCATATACACCACTTCATGGTTCAGGAAACATTCCAGTTAGACATATGCTTCAGGAACTTGGAATCAAGTGCGAAGTTGTTACAGAGCAGGAGATGCCTGATGGAAACTTCCCAACTGTAAAACTTCCTAATCCAGAGAGCCATGAGGCAATGGAGAGAGTTATCGAGCTGGCTAAGCGCATCAAGGCAGATATCGTTCTGGGAACAGACCCTGATGCAGATAGACTCGGTCTTGCCATCCCTACAAATTCAGAGAAGACAGACTATCTATTGCTAACAGGAAACCAGATTGCAACTCTTCTTGTAGACTACCTGTTAAATACTGCAATCGAGCAGAACAAGCACGAGGGAAAGAAGCCTTTGGTTGTTAAATCCCTTGTTACAACAGATATCGTTAAGAAGATTACAGAGAAGAAGGGTGGTGAGTGCAAGGATGTACTTACAGGATTCAAGTACATTGCAGAGCAAATCCAAGCTATCGCAGATGGCAGAAACAAGGATGACTATTTCTTGTTTGGTTGTGAAGAGTCATATGGCTTCTTGACAGTTCCTGAGGTAAGAGACAAGGACGCAGTATCAAGTGCAGTAGCAGCTGTTGAGATGATGTGCTACTACGCAACAAAGGGAATTTCGTTGCAGCAGAGATTGGATGCAATCTATGCAACATATGGCTACTCAACAGAGTGTGTATTCGCTCGCGACTACGAAGGCGCTGAAGGTAAGGAAAAGATGAAGAACATCATGGCATCCTTCAGAGCTCTAAAGGCAGGAGATACACTTGTTGGAAGAACAATAGAGAGTGTAACTGACCTTCTTGGGGAAAATACAGGATTTCCTAAGTCAGATGTAATCATCATCAGATACACATCTGGTGAAAAACTCGTTGTGAGACCTTCTGGAACAGAGCCTAAGATCAAGTACTACATCTTCCTCCAGGAAGGAGATGGTGGAAGAAAAGCTCTTGAGGACAATCTTGGAGCTATCGTAGACGAGTTCAAGAGCGCATTTTGATGAACATATATTGCATTCGTAGAGAGAAGGATATTCTTGCTGTCGCTGATTTCAAAAGTGAGTTTGAAGTTGGTATTGAGGAAGTTCCTTCCTCTCGCTATGTTCTCTCCTCAATGATCACACCGGAAGAGGAGAGGGTAATCTCTGAAAGAATAATCGATGGGCTGGAGAAGCGCATCGATTATTGGATTCAGGATAAGCATTATTTTGGACGCTTATTTGCATCCGCTGGTGTATTTCTAATTCTCTATTTCTTCTGTTCTCTTGTGATAAGAGATCCTCTTCCCTTGATCGATGAGCTATTGATTTCAATCACTGGTAGTATTGCAACATGGTATTTGATAGCGCGTCATGACAAGAAAGCTCTTCTTGTGAAGAAAGCAAAGGAAGAGTGGAAAAGAAGTGTACTGGACGCAGACTTTGAATACAGTAGCTATATGGAAGATGCAGAGGAATATTACCATATGCTAGAGAGCCTTGGGTTCAAAACTATCATACCTATGATAGCAGATGGATCTGTTCCTCCTTTCCAAGGAGACGCAGTGGAACCATTTAAGAAAGCTCTTGAAAGTTATGTCGATTACTCATTGCCATTGGAAAGGAAATACCTCAAAGAACTAAGAGAGAATAAATATAAGAAGGATAAGATGGAAAAGAGTCTGTTGCAGGACTATTCTCTTGGAAACGTTGATGTTTTTCTTCTCTCGTTTGTTCTTTCAATTAGCAAAAAATAGACTTTTGGATATTTAAGGGTATGTGCCACTTTGCATTACCCTTAATTTTTTTCTATTTAGCATGCTTCTTTCCAGATATCTTTTTGTTTGAAAAGCTACTTTTGTTGCTATCCATTGTCCTTTTATTTCTAACTATCAAGAAAAAGGAGAATGTACTCATTCTTTCCTTTGTGCTTTTGTTGTTGCTTTTCTCTCGTGGATATAAAGAACAGATCTTCTCGTCTGGCGCCTCAGATAAATCAGATGGATATTACATCAAGGTCCTTTCTGAGCCGGTAGGACGGAGAAACAGAAAGAAAGGGTATAGTGCAAGAATATATGCAGAAATGGGCTTAGATGGATCTGTGTATTCTGCATCAGGATGTGTGTATGTTCTCTCAAGAGAAAGTGATATACATATTTTTGATAGAGCATATCTCAAAGGATATATAACAGAAGATGGTGTCTTGATATCATCTTCGACAGAGCTATTGTCAGCATCTTGTTTGTCGCGTGCTAGAAATGCTTGTATGGAATATATTCGCACTCGTCTAAGACGAGAGCGAGAAGGGGAGCTTTCTCTTCTTTTGCTTCTAGGGGGAGGCGATGGCGTTTACAGCGAACTGAAGGACTTAGCAACGAATGCAGGAATGCGTCATGTAATTGCACTATCTGGAATGCATCTGGTTGTTATTTCATTTATCGCAGAGCTACCTTTAAAGCGACTATTTAAAGACAAAGCAAAGAAGATTTCGATATTTCTCTTGTTGCCATTTGTATGGCTATCAGGATGGAGGCCATCGCTGTTGAGGGCATTTGTTCTTCGTATAGCACTATTGTATTTGCCACTGGATTTATCGTTCTTGGTATCTGCATTGGTCTCTTTGATATTGTTTCCACACTACGCGTTTGATCTAGGCGCAATCTATAGCTTTTCATCTCTTGCAGGCCTGATGATCTTTTCAAAAATGATAGAAGAGTTTATCTCATATGTGCTTCCTAAAAGGATAGCTATGTATATATCACCATCGATAGCAGCACAAGTATTTTCGATTCCAATTTCAATGGAAAAATTTGGTTTTTATCAGCTGTCGTCTATTCTCCTATCTCCAATAGCATCATTTTTAGTGATGATATATATGGCACTCTCAATTCTAGAGCTCATTGCTCCAGTCTTTATGGAAGTATTAGAGATTCTTTATAAGTGCATCAAGCTAGTGTTCTATATTGGCGCGCTTTTCCCTGTCGCAAGAACATATATGCCATATGCATGCATGATAATTGTCGTTTTGTTATCTGTTGTGTTGTATATCTTTCGTCAAGAAGAAGTGAGAATATGAATTAGTATGCATTTCATGCTATATTATTTATATGAAGAACATAGCAACAGGTAATCCATCTTTTGAGAATCTAATAACCAATGACTATATCTATGTCGATAAGACAGACATGCTTTATAACCTTGTCAAATCACAAGGTGGATATTTTTTCTGCTCCCGTCCACGAAGATTTGGAAAGACTCTTGCTATCTCTACTCTCGAAGCAATCTTCAAGGGCAAGAAAGATCTCTTCAAGGGATTAAAGATTTACGGCAAGGATTATGACTGGAAGGAATATCCTGTAATACATATTGACTTGGGCAATGTAAACCCATTAACAACAGATGATCTTCAATATCAATTGAATAGCATTGTCTTTGATGTAGCCAAGAAATATGACGTTTCATTAGAGCCCTCTCAATATTGCAATATAAACCTGAAAAAACTAATACTCGCATTAGGAGAAAACGAAAAGGTTGTAATTCTTATAGATGAATACGACAAGATACTTTCCTCAAACATCTACAATCCAGAAGTAGAGAAGATGAGAGATGTCCTGAGAGGTTTCTTTGAAGTAATAAAGGCACAATATGAACTTATTAGATTCGCATTCATCACAGGGGTTACTAAGTTTGCAAAGGTAAGTATCTTCTCATCAATGAACAATCTTAATGATATATCGATGAATGAAGACTATGCGACGCTCTTTGGATATACAGATGAAGAGATCGGCTCATACTTTGCAGAGTATATAGAAAAGGGCTTGAAAGCCACTGGCTTGTCTCGAGAGGAGTATATGACCAAGCTTGCAGAGAAATATGATGGCTATAGATTCTCTCCAGAGTCCAATACCGCTGTATATAATCCTGTATCAATCGGATCATTCTTTGCTGATGGTGGAAAGCTTTTCAATAACTACTGGATCGACACCGGTAACATGAAGCTGTTGATGGATGTTGCAAAGCATAATGATTTTGATATTGCAAACGATATAACAACACCAATCAGCAGGGACGATATCACAACATTCGACATCCTGGCGATGTCATCCAGTGACGTTGACCCATACACATACAAGTCCCTTCTTTTCCAGACTGGATACCTTACGATAAAGGCAATAGATGAGATGAACCCCAAAGCCTTGATTTTGGGATTCCCAAATGAGGAGGTTTCGGAAGCATACTCGGTAAACCTTTTTTCTGCATATGCAGGAAACAGGGCATCCGGAAGACTAAAGGCGTCAGGGGTTAGGTTTGCATTTGAAAAAGGAAACACAGAATATGCTATGAATGAGCTGAAGGCCATATATGAATCAATTCCATATGACCTTTCAAAGAATGCAGATGAGCTATATTACAGTTCCATATTCTTCTCATCGATGAAGGCATTGGGTGCTGAGATAGGTAGCGAGATAGAAACAAAGAATGGACGTGTTGACGCAATACTGAAGACTGAGAAACACATCTATGTCTTTGAGTTCAAGCGTGACCAGTCTGCAGATATTGCTCTCAGGCAAATACACGACAAGGGATATGCAAACCAATTTGATGTAGACAGAAAGACAAAGACAGTACACCTAGTTGGAATCAACTTCTCATCAAAGGAAAAGAATATCAGCGAATACAAAGAAGAGATATTATAGCTATTTCTTGAAATGTTATTCTTTAATAGACGTATTGGTATTATTCATCTTGAAAGATAACAAAACCTAGTCTGATATTCTCTTTTGTCAATCTGTTTGTTATGCTATCTAGGATATGTGGAACCTAAATTACGATAGCATCTCACAGCTGGATTCAACACTTAAAAACCATGGCCTTGCTATGTCCAAGAAATTTGGACAGAACTTTCTTATCTCATCGCAGGCAAGAGAGAAGATAGTTTCATTGATGTGCCTTGATGAAAATATGAAAGTATGGGAAATCGGTCCCGGGCTGGGTGCGATTACTCATCTGGTTATTAAGAGTGGTGTAGAGCTCAAGTGCTTTGAAATAGATCATGGATTTGCATCCATTTTAAGAGAAGAAGCCTTTGGAGATGAGAATAACTTCTCACTTGTAGAAGGAGATGCTTTAAAGACTCTTTTTATTGAGAACGATATACCAGATAGAATCATTGGAAATCTTCCATATAACGTGGGTTCTATCATAATTGCAAAACTAATAGAGTCCTCCATTCTTCCTGACAAGATGGTATTTACACTTCAGAAGGAAGTTGTTGATAGAATGTGTGCTCATCCTGGTGATGATAGCTATTCTTCATTTTCAGTTATTACACAACTGGATTACGATAATAAGCTAGAGCTTGTTCTCAAGAAAGGATGTTTCTGGCCACAGCCTCAGGTTGATAGTGCAGTTGTTGTGATGACCAAGAGAAAAACAAGTCTTGTAGATGATGAGCTGCGTCCTGTGTTCCTTCCTTTGATTCGTGCTTTGTTCCAACAGAGAAGAAAAACTATCAAAAACAATCTAATGTCATCTGAATATGGCAATCTTGGCAAGGATGTTGTTGATTCAATTATCGAAAAGGCGGGGCTTAAAGGTAATGAGAGAGCCGAAGCATTAAGCTTTGACCAGCTTTTAGCAATTGCAAAAGCCGCTTCAGTGTGCAAATAGGAAAGACTACAAAAGGGGACAAGCATGGAGAAAGCATTGATTCATCATATAGTTGAAACACAAAGAGCTTATTTTATGGGTGGAAACACACTCGATAAGACAAAGCGTAGGCTATATCTAAAGAAACTGTATAACGCGATAATTCAATATCAAGGGGAACTGGAAGAAGCTCTTGAAAAGGATTTGGGAAAGAGTGCCTTTGAAAGCGATATGTGCGAAATAAGGCTTACTCTCAGTGAGATTTCATATATGTTGAAGCACTTGAATAGTTATTGCAGAGAAAGAACTGTTTGGACACCTCTTTCACAATTTGCATCATGCTCATTCAAAATGCCCAGTCCTTATGGTGTTGTTCTTGTTATGAGTCCATGGAACTATCCAGTTTTATTGACACTCGAGCCTCTTTGCGATGCGCTTGCTGCAGGAAACACAGTTGTGATCAAGAGTTCTGCGTATTCGGCAGAAACCACAAGAGTACTTAAAAAGCTAATAGAAAACACATTCCCACGAGAGCTTGTATCTTTTGTAGATGGTGGAAGAGAAGAGAACCAAGCTTTATTGGAAGAGAACTTCGATTACATTTTCTTCACAGGTTCCAAGAGTGTTGGGAAGCTTGTAATGGAGAAAGCTTCGAAGAATCTAACTCCAGTTACACTCGAACTTGGTGGTAAGTCACCTGTCATTGTAATGAGAGATGCTGATATCAAGCTAAGTGCGAAGCGTTTGGTATTTGGAAAATATCTAAACCTTGGACAGACTTGTGTTGCACCTGACTATGTTTTGGTAGATGAGGATATAAAGGAAGAATTTGTATCTGCAGTAGTAGAAGAGATCAAAAAGCAATTTGGTACAAATGCCTTTGAAAATCCAGATTATGGAAAGATCATCAATGAAAAGCACTACAAGAGAGTAGTAGGGCTCATTGATTATGACAAGGTTTTCTATGGTGGCAAATCTGATGATGCTACATTGACTATAGAGCCAACTGTTATGGTGAATGTAAATAAAGATGACAAAGTAATGCAGGAAGAGATCTTTGGACCATTGATGCCTATCCTTACTTACAGGGATATAAATGAAGCACTTAGTATCATAAATGCAGAGGAGCATCCTCTTGCATTCTATATTTTCTCAAAGAATGTAAAGAGAGCAAAAAGCATCATGAGACAAGTTGGTTTTGGTGGAGGCTGTATAAACGATGTAATTATACACCTAGCAACATCCGAGATGGGTTTTGGAGGATTCAAGGAGTCCGGTATGGGTTCATACCATGGCAAAGCTGGCTTCGATACTTTCACTCACTATAAATCAATTGTGGACAAAAAGAGATGGATTGATTTACCAATGCGCTATCAAGCGTATACGAAATTCAATCATAAGCTGATAAATTTCTTCTTGAAATAACCATTAGGCCTTAGGCGTTGAGAAATCTCCTAAGGCTTTTTCTTTTCTTTTTGGTAAAAGAAAAGGGAAGCCTCGTACGACTTCCCTTCTTGAGCGTTAGTCTAAACTTAAGCTTCTGCACCTGCCTGAGCGAGTGTGATTGCTGCTGTAACAACAACATCCTCAACTGAGCATCCTCTTGATAGGTCGGATACTGGCTTAGCAAAGCCCTGCAAGATTGGGCCATAAGCTTCTGCACCAGCAAGGCGCTGAACGAGCTTGTAACCAATGTTTCCTGCCTGCAAGTCAGGGAAGATAAGTGTGTTAGCCTTTCCTGCAACATTTGAACCTGGAGCCTTCTGCTTAGCAACGCTATCTACGATAGCTGCATCTAGCTGCATCTCACCATCAACCTTCAACTCTGGGCACTTTGCCTTAACAAGCTCTGTTGCCTGAACAACCTTGTCTACCAAGTCGCCCTTAGCAGAACCCTTTGTTGAGTATGAAAGGAGAGCTACAACTGGCTCTGCTTCCAAGAATGTCTTACATGATTGAGCTGATGCTTCTGCAATCTCTGCAAGCTGTTCTGCTGTTGGGTTAGGAATTGTAGCGCAGTCTGCGAAGATGAAGCTTCCATTTACGCCATACTCTGTCTTGTCTGTTGCCATAACAAAACAAGAAGAAGCACTCTTGATGCCTGGCTTACACTTGATGATCTGGAAACAAGCTCTCAAAACGTTAGCTGTTGTTGCCTCAGCTCCTGCAACCATTGCATCTGCATATCCAAGGTGAACAAGCATTGCACCCCATCTGAGCTGGTCAACGATATCTGTAGCTGCCTGCTCTGGTGTCATGCCCTTAGCCTTTCTCATCTCATAGTATTCATTTGCAAATTCATCTTTCTTTCCGCACTTAGCTGGGTCAGAGATCAAGATGCCTGTAAGATCTACACCGAGCTCTTTTGCATTTGCTCTTACTTTTTCCTCATCTCCAACAAGTGTAACGGAAGATGCTAGGCCTTCATCGACGATCTTTCTTGCAGCTTTTACGATTCTTGGCTCCAAGCCTTCTGCTAGAACGAGTCTCTTGTTGGCTTTCTTTGCCAATCCTTTCATCTTATCTGAAAATGTCATTTCATTTCTCCTGAAAAAATAGATATCCATATCTTAATCTTCTTTTTGATTGTTGTTAAGGCTATGCGTTGAATTAGAGCGTCTTTGCTATGTGTTTTTGCGCAATAACAGTTTCCCATTGGGCTGTTTAAATTGCAATTTTATATGCTATTGATTATTCTCTTCGTATGAAGATTGGCATATATGGATTAGGAAGATTTGGCTCGTTCTGGGCAAAAACTCTCGCTGAAGCGGGGGCAGAGGTTGTTGCTTATTCGCGTAGCACGCATGAATGCCCTAAGGGCGTTCGACTTGCTAGCGAAGAGGAAGTATTGACATCTCCTTATCTTTTTTTCACAGTATCAATTTCAGCATTTGAGGATGTATTGAAGAAAGTAGGATCTAGAATAGGGAAGGATACCGTTGTTCTAGATACATGTTCTGTTAAGACTTATCCTGCTAAATGGATGATCAATAATATTCCAGATGATATCTATAAGATTGCAACTCACCCGATGTTCGGCCCTGATTCAGGGGCTAATGGAGTAGCAGGACTTCCGATAGTGATGTGCCCAATATCGAAACCTGACCAAAGATACGAAGATGTAAAGTCCTTGTTTCTTTCAATGGGCCTCAATGTTCTTGAGATGAGCGAGAGAGAACATGATCAAGCAGCTGCATACTCACAAGGCGTTACGCACTTTGTAGGAAGAACACTTGACGAGATGAATATGAAGCCGACGCCTATTGCAACACAGGGATATAAATCACTTATGAATATCGTTGAGCAGACTTGCAATGACCCATTGCAACTCTTTTATGATTTACAACGCTTCAACCCATATGCAAAAGAGATGAGGCTATCGTTGCAGGTTGCTATTGAGAAAGTGCTAAATAAGCTGGCAGAAGAGGAAGACAAACTTTGAGAGTATATATATACACATTAGGATGCAGATTGAATCAATGCGAAAGCGAGGCTATCGCGGATAGCTTTTCAAAAGCAGGATTCGAGATCGTATCAGACTACAAGATTGCGGATTTGATTATAGTCAACTCCTGCACGGTAACAACAAAAGCAGAGCAGAAAGCGCGTCGTATGATAAGACTCTTTTCAAAGAGTGCGCAGGCCTTGGTTGTAACAGGGTGCTATGTTGAAGTTGCCCGTGATGAAGTTGAATCCCTTGCTGATAATATCATCATATTCAATCTTGGACAAAAAGCATCTATTCTTGAGCTTGCTGAATATATAAAGATGAACTATCCAGAGTTGCCGCTGGATGCGGCCCTAAAGAGCTTCAAGAAGCATGATAGATCTCCATTTGATTTCGATCCATCTTCATTTTCTTATCATTCAAGAGCATACCTGAAGATCCAGGATGGTTGTGATAACGCCTGCGGATATTGCAAGACAACAGTTGCACGAGGACCATCGATATTCTTGGACTCAGATGAAGTTGTCAAAAGAGCATTGAAGCTTGAAAAAGAAGGCTTCCATGAGATCATGCTTACTGGCGTAAATCTAACTAATTACGATCACTCTGGACTTACAATTGGAGGCTTGATGGAAAAGCTTTTGGCATCCTGTGGCTCTGACATTCGATTCCGTCTTTCTTCTATGGAACCGGATCATGTGGATGATAGACTTATTGATGCAATTGCTGACGAGCGCGTGCATCCACACTTTCATATTCCAATCCAAAGCGCTAGCCAAAAGGTATTGGATATTGTGAATAGGAAGTATTCCATTGAACATGTTGATTACATTATAAAGAGACTCAGGGAAGTAAAATCAGATCCTTTCATCGCTTGTGATGTGATAACAGGGCTTCCTGGAGAGGGCGATGAGGAGTTTGGACAGACTTATGAATTTCTGAAGAGAAATGAATTTGCAGCAATGCATGTATTTCCATATTCTCCTCGTCCAAATACGCCTTTATATAGCGTTAAGCATCCAGAGGAAAGAGTCAGGGACGAAAGAGCGAAAATACTTCGTACTCTTAGTGCAAGGCAAAGTCGGGAGTATATATCTAGGCAGCAAGGAAAGAGCTGCGAGATTCTTATCGAGAAAGACTTGTCTGGAACTACAGGTAACTACCTAAAGGCAAAAATATTGGCCCCCGAAGGAGCCTCTATAAAAGAAGGAGAACTATACAAAGGAGTATTTACTAGTGTGTTTCCTTTGGTAGTTTCTGTTTGATGATGATCTTAGCAGGGGTGGACAAGACTCTTGAATTTTCAGGTATATCTTCCTTGATCCAAGCGTTGCTGGCAATTGTCGTGTTTGCTCCTATTGTGATATCTCCAAGGATTGTTGCATTTGCATAGATTGTTACGTTGTCGCCAACTGTAGGGTGTCTCTTTACACCTCTTAATAGCTGGCCGCATGCATTCTTTGGAAATGACAAAGCTCCTAGTGTTACACCTTGGTAGATCTTTACATTGTTGCCTATGACTGCTGTCTCTCCAATTACAACACCGGTTCCGTGGTCAATGAAGAAGCTCTTGCCGATTTCTGCTCCAGGATGGATATCGATACCAGTACGAGAGTGTATTGCTTCGTTCATCATTCTAGGAACCAAAGGAATGCCTTCCTTATATAAAAAGTGTGCAATTCTGTGGGAAGTCAATGCCTGTATTGCAGGGTAGCATAGGATGATCTCATGAATGCCAGTAGCAGCTGGGTCACCCATGAATCCCGCTTGTGCATCCATCTTTAGCATTGCTCTGATATCTGCAAGCTCAGAGCAGAGCTTACAAACAGTGGCTTTTGCTTGTGCTTCATGGTGTACAGGATCCTTGTTATCGTATTCTAGGGACAAAAATATAGCATCGTAAAGTAGATTCGATGCTGTCTCCATATGAAATGATACGATTTGTTTGAGTGTTCTGCGGTCTGTAACGCTTGCGTGTCCGGGGAAGAAGAGACTTAAAAACTCATCTTCCATCCTTTCTATGTCCTTCATTGAAGGAAGTGGAGAGGAACCTCTAGAGAAGATTCCTCTGCGTGTTCTTTCAAAAGAAGCAAGATAGTCATCTAAATAGGGGGTGGAGTTGTATCTCATAGCTTGAAGATACCTCTAATTGGATATTTTTTCTATCTCAATTGTCGTCTTTGACTCTTCTTTGCTTGAGTTTTTCACATTCTGGATATAGATACTTTGCGCTGATTGCAGCAATAGCAATCTTTAGGATGTCTCCTGGAATAAATGGAACAAGTCCTGCCATCAAGGCTTTCTGCATAGGCATGCTTCTTGAGATAGCCAAATATGGAACTCCTATTCCATAGATGAATACTTCCATAACAAGAAGAACACAAACATTGTATAGGATGTTTCCTCTTTTCTTGGATGCCATCAATGAGCCAACACATACTGCAGGAAGCATTCCTAACAAAAATCCACCTGTAGGTCCAAAGAGAACAGCAAAGCCACCGCCGGATGTGAAGATTGGAAGTCCAATTGCGCCTAGAAATAGATAAAGTGCAATTGAAAGAGTGGAATACTTTGCGCTTAGAAGTAGAGCTGCTAGAAAGCAAAACAAAGTCTGTAACGTGATTGGTACTGCACCAAGAGGGATCTTGATAAAGGCACCAGCAGCAACAAGTGCTGTAAACAAAGGAACTAGAATAGTCATAACTGTAAACCTCTTAACGGGCAAGAGTTTACAATAATGAATTATCACTGTCAATTATCGACAACAAAGTCTCTTTCTCTTATGATGAAAAGCATGAATGTAAAAACTGAAGTTCTGCATGCTTTGATAGATAATCCAGATCAATACATTAGCGGTGTGAAATTGGCAAATGAATTCAATTGCTCAAGAATGGCAATATGCAAAGCCGTTGCATCATTGCAACAGGAGGGGTATGCAATTGAATCGTCAAAGCGTCTTGGATATAAGCTAAGCTCCAGAAGTGATGTCCTGTCAAAGGTAAGTTTGGAAAAGGATATCAATATCGATGGATTCAAGGTCTTTTTCTATCCAGAGATCGATTCTACAAACAAGAAAGCCAAGGAACTTCTAATTTCGGGAGAACAAACTCCATTTGCAGTAGTGGCAGAGACCCAAGTTGCAGGAAGAGGAAGACTTGGGCGAAGTTTCTCATCCCCATTTGGAGGAATATATTTCTCAATCGCTTTATCTGGAAACGATGTGTCCAATCCCGATCTCATTACAACATCAGCATCCCTTGCTGTTTCCAGGGCAATGGAAAGACTATCTGGTCAAAAGACAGATATCAAATGGGTAAATGATCTTTATCTAAATGGAAAGAAAGTCACAGGTATATTGACTGAAGGACTAGTGAACATTGAACAGGGGGGACTGGAGCACGTTGTTATTGGAATTGGTGTAAACCTATTTGTAAAACCAGAACAATTCCCTGCTGAGATTCAAAAGATTGCAACTTCTTTCTATCCAGATGGAAAGTGTCCTTTTTCACGTAGTGAAGCAATTGCAGCATGCGTCAGAGAAGTCGTGAACATCCAGAAAGAAGACTTCTTGCATGAGTATAGAGAAAAATGTTTTGTTCTTGGAAAAGCGCTATTTGTACATCGCTCTGGATGTGTGCGCGAGGCTAAGGCTCTATCGATAGATGATCATGGCCATTTAGTAGTACAATATCAAGACGACTCAATTGAAGCTCTCTCAAGCGGAGAGGTTTCGTTGAAGTTTTAATTTGTGTTTTTAATTATAGAATCGATATATGAGGTTAAGAAATGCTCAATAAACTTAAGTATGCCTGGAAAGAGGCATTGGAAAATGAACTGAAATCTTATTTGTCAGTCGAGGAAATTGCACCTTTGACAATTGGCCAGCCACCTAAGCCGGAAATGGGAGATGTAGCATTCCCATTCTTTCCATATGCAAAGCTTGCAGGAAAGAATCCTGCAATGATTGCTAAGGATATCGCAGAGCGTATTGCTGACAAGCATCCAGCTGGAAGAATAATCCTTGCTGGTCCTTACTTGAACGTTGCATTTGATCTAGGCCTTCTTGCATCCGACATTCTTTCTTCTGTTGAAAGCCAAGGGGATGACTATGGTACGTCGGACTCTCAGAAGGGCAAGAAAGTAATGGTTGAATTCTCATGTCCAAACACAAACAAGCCTTTGCATTTGGGACACATGAGAAATGATTCTCTTGGACAGTCTGTTTCACAGCTGATCAAAAGTCAGGGTGCAGATGTCATGAAGGTTAACCTCATCAATAACAGAGGTGTTCATATCTGCAAGAGCATGCTTGCTTACAAGGTATTTGGCAATGGAGAGACTCCAGAATCCACAGGCGAGAAGGGGGACCATTTCGTTGGTAGGTACTATGTTAGATTCGCAACATGGGAAAAAGAAGTCGAACAGCAAAAAGTAGCTAATCCAGATATCGTAAACTCTCCAGATTTTATCGACCCAGGAGTGGAGGCGCAGAAGATGCTTAAGAAATGGGAAGATGGAGACGAGGAAGTAATTGCACTATGGAAGAAGATGAACAAGTGGACATTGGAAGGACTTGCTCAGTCATACAAGAACATGGGCATCTCTTTTGATAAGTACTACTACGAGTCTGAGACATATAAGTATGGAAAGGAAGAGGTTCTGAAGGGCCTTGAGCAGGGAATCTTCCAAAAAGAGGAAGATGGATCTGTGCAAGTAGATCTTGCTCCTATCAAACTCGATAAGAAAGTCCTTCTTCGTAAGGATGGAACAACACTATATATGACACAGGATCTTGGAACAGCTATTCGCCGTCATGATGATTGGCCATTCGATAGCCTTATTTATGTTGTTGCATCAGAGCAACAATATCACTTCAAGGTTCTATTCTATGTTCTAGGTCTTCTTGGATATGATTGGGCAAAGGAACTGTATCACCTTTCATATGGAATGGTTAACCTTCCAAATGGAAAGATGAAGAGTAGAGAAGGTACAGTAGTCGATGCAGACGATCTCTTGGCAGAGCTTACTAAGCTTGCTAAGTCCGAGATTATCGCAAAGGGAAGAGAAGATGCAGTTGATGATGTAGATAAGACATCTCAGAGCATTGCTCTTGGAGCTCTCAACTACTACTTGTTGCAGGTAACTCCAACCAAGGATATGATCTTCAATCCTGAAGAGTCCATCTCATTCAATGGAAACACAGGACCATACCTACAGTACACATGTGCACGTATCTCATCAATGATGAGAAAGTTTGATGATATGAAATCAGACTTTGAAGGAGTATCTTTTGATGGAACACTGCTTAGTGTTGAAGATGAAAAGACTCTCTTGAAGCTTGTTGCATCATGGCCAGAGTATGTTAAAAAGGCAGCAGAGGGCTTTGATCCATCTGTTATCGCATCATTCTTGTATGATACTGCAAAGACATTCAGCCACTACTATCATGACAATAGAATCCTTAGCGCAGAAACAAAGGAACTTATATATGCTCGCGTTAAGCTATGCTCAATGGTAATGCAGGTAATGAAGAATGGTTTTGACCTAATTGGAATTCCATTCTTGGAAGCTATGTAATAGATAGCACAAAGAGAAAGAAAGTGTCTGGCGTAAAAACCAGACATTTTTCTGAACTTAATAGACGATTAAATCTTCATTATCGATGATTACGATAATTAGCCGGGAAAGCCCACGAGCTCAGATGTGGGATGAGAGGCTCTGAGAATCTTTCTTGATTTGATGGTTTCGAGACGATTTCGTTAGAAATAAATTATATTTGAGCTATAAATAAATTGTAAGGAAAAAAGACAGGAATCTGTCATTGAAACCATTGGTTGTTTATCTTGAAACAATGCCAATGCATTGTGTATCGAGGACTAGAGGAAAAAGCATGAGGCCCCTGACCGTAAAGCTCTATAATGATGAGGATTGCAAGTACCTTAACGACATGATCAATGTTGGAGGCATCATATACAACACTGCACTCACCATCATTAAGGATGAGTATAAGAAAGAAGGGAAGCTTATGAAGAAGCATGAGCTTCAGAAGATCCTCAAGGATATCAGGAACAGCGAGGAGAACAGCTTCTGGCAAATGGTTTGCAGCCAGGCCGTACAGGATATAACGGATAGGATATATCGTTCTTATAACAGATTCTTCAAAGACAAGGAGAAGGGTATCAGGACATCTCCTCCAAAGAGAAAGAAGGTAAGGAAATACAAGAGCAT
>CAKQTE010000115.1 GCA_934276485.1 uncultured Spirochaetales bacterium
TCAATACCATTCTCGATACTGCTAACAAGAATGGCATCGATAGATATGAGATGATAAACTCCATACTCAACAATACGGCTTTGCCATTGCTTGGCTCAGTATTGGTTTAGTGCGACTGAATAGTTACCTATACCTGCATAACTGACGTTCTGCAGGAGTATGCAAATGATTACTTCCTTGGATCATATAAGAAAGCATATAAGTTGTATTCCTCAAAAAGCGAGAAGGGGAATGGGTTTGACCTTGAGACAATACTTTTGTTTATGAAGGATAACAAGGTTTTTTCCAACTTGATTCTAAAGGATGGAAACTATCTTCCTTCATTGATAGAAAGTTCTCTTCCTGACTTCAATAAGGTGATTGAAGGCATGTTGTCAAAGATAAAGGATGAAAAACTAAGAAGTACTGCAGAGCTCTTTTTCATTAAAGGCTTTGAAGGAGCTATGCTGCAATGGATCAATTCCGATGAAGGAGTATCTGCAGCGAAAGAGGCAGAATACTTGATAAAACTTGCAGGAAGCACATTGTCTGGATTTGCAAACATGAAACTTTGAGCTGGTACAGTCTACTTTTTATTGACTGCATGTTGAAAAGACTACTACAGTCTGATGCTTGAAAGGTTGCTTTTTCGTGCAATTTTAGCAATTCTAAAGCTGCGTTTTCGTGATACGATTATATTTCTATTCAAGATCTGATAGCGTTCAACGTGAAAACGATATGGAGATAGATTTCCTTATCGCGGATGGAAAGAAGATTTCTCCTGTTGAAGTCAAATCTGGAAATTATCAATCTCATTCATCATTGGATAAATTTCGAAGACGTTTTTCTTCTGTTATAGGAGACTCATATATTCTATATACAAAAGATGTCATGATCAAAGATGGGATTATTCATCTGCCTTTGTATATGGCAGAATTATTGTGAATTCATTCTTGCATTGTCTTGATCCTACTAGTCAGGAAAGCTTACGAGCTTTAGACGAAGGATAATATGAAAGCATGCTTTCCAAATACAAGAGAGAGGAAGAAAAGAAAATGATAAAAGTTCTTTTTGTTTGTCATGGCAATATTTGTAGAAGCCCTATGGCGGAGTTTGTGTTAAAGGATATTGTTAAAAAAAGAGGTTTGGAAGATAGATTCCTGATTGAGTCTGCAGCAACTAGCTCTGAAGAGCTTGGGAACCCTGTTTATCCTCCTGTCAGAAGATTGTTAGCTCATCTTGGTATTGATGAAATTAGCTCTGCACACTCTATCCATAATTAGAATGATTTGGGGTGGAGTTAAGAGCTTGTCAACAAGTTATTTAGAGAAAGGAAATCTTCTAGGAAAAATTGAGGTGTTATAAATATAAATATTTATTATATAAGCATTTATCGTTTACAGAAGCTAATAAGTAGTATATAATACTTATATGAAGAATACTGCTAGCTACTCAATGGAAATCAAGGATGAATATAGATGTTTTTATGGTACATACGACATCTATCAAGACGCTGTGTCTTTCCTCATCAAAGTAGTTAATGCAGAGTATGATGAAATCGAAGATGTCTCTTCTTCAAATAAGAGACAATCCATAATAGAAAAGCTTGTACATGGCACAAAGAAAAGAGAAGCTAGATATAAAGCATTCGACAAGAAGTTCTTTAAGTTCCCATCATACCTTAGACGAAGTGCTATCAATGCAGCCATAGGTGCTGTATCTAGCTATCGCTCTAACCTTGCTTCTTGGGAAGCTTC
>CAKQTE010000116.1 GCA_934276485.1 uncultured Spirochaetales bacterium
GTTTCGGCAGCAACCATCATATAGTTTCAAACAAATAATTACGATTATGAAAGTAACAAAGATTATCAAGCGCATCAAGTGCGAAATCATGTACCGCCAAGCTACGGCTAAGGCAGACTACGCATCAAAGAAGAACCATGGTGAAATCTTCTATGTCCTTCCTACGCAGAAGGGCAACCTCATGATTATGAACCGCTCCCTTTTCGAGACGTTCAAGAAGACCAAACTGGTAGACAACGACATGAAGGTCAGAGACCTCTTCAAGGATTGCGTCTACCATACCAACTGCAAGAGCGACAGAGGAAAGCGCAGCCGCAAGCGCAAGTTCCTCCGCTGGAAGGGCTTAATCTAAAAAATATCCCACCTAAATAAACGGATAAAAGATAGGTAGAGAAAATTCTGCCTATCTTTGCACTATTATTAATAATGTGTATCAAATATGATTTATAAAATTGTACAAGGCAACGCTTTCAAACTCCACATCTTGGTGAGAAAGATGGATATATCTAAGGAGTTCAACCGCTTGGTTGACTTCGATATGACTCAGGCATCCGACATCAAGGTAGAACTGCAATGCTGTTTCGATGATTCCATCATCGTGCCCACGTCCATCGGTGGCATAGAGCATAATGTGCTGGTGTGCAATATCCCATCCACCCTTGACATCGGCAACTACAATGTAGCCGTATCATGGAACTACGATGGTTATGCAATGAAGAGTGTGGAGCGAAACATCTTGCAGATTATAGAGACCAATCATAGGGTGAAGGTTCCTTGTGGAGTCTTCCAAGGCGAGACGGTTGGCATGTTCGACCTTCGCTACTACATGGTCACCAAGAACCAGTCTGACTGCACCTTCGTCTACTCATTGGATGATGTTACCCTCTCCTCTACTCCTGCCACATTGAAACTGGGCGAGAAGTATGAAGCAACACTCACCCCAGCCGAAGGATTCAATCTCGGTTTGGTAAAGGTAGTCATGGACGGAACCGACATCACAAGAGAAGTCTACAAGGATGGCAAGATAGAGATTCCAGCCGTATCAGGTTACGTAAGCATCATGGCTAATGGCGATGATAACATCTATTATTACGGAGCCACCGCAGCCAAGGATATGTGCCAGTTCAACATGGAAGACCTGACCAAGGTAGTGGGCGACATCGTAGACAAGTCTATCAACATCACCACCACCAAGGAGAAACCATACATCTGGTTCGCCAGCCGTGTTCCAGTAGTCTTCTATCAGTCAGGACTCACCGCATCTCTCTACTCCACCAAGGTAGGCGACATCTACTATTATTGGACAGATGAGTTGAAAGCAGGAGAATATATATATAACGCAAAATTAAAATAATATGGCAAAAGAAACCGTTTATAACAACACGCTCGTAAGTGGAGCAGCCGACGAAACCTTGACATACACTAGGTATGTTAAGGATGAGAGTTCGGGAAAATCCACCAAGGAGCTTCTTGACGAGAAGGTCAACAAGACCGACCAACTCGGTACTACGCAGATTGCAGACAAAGCCATTACTACTGAGAAATTGGAGAATGAATCGGTAACCACCGACAAACTAAATGCCGCATCCGTCACCACCGATAAGGTAGCTGATGCCAACATCACCACCTCCAAACTTGCCGACTCATCCGTTGAGACCGAAAAAATCAACAACAAGGCAGTAACCACGGATAAGTTGAATGATGGCGCAGTTGTCAATTCCAAACTCTCCCCTAATGCGGTGACATCGGAAAAGATTAAGGATGAATCTGTAATCACCGAGAAGCTCAACGACCGTGCCGTAACCACAGAGAAGGTAGAGGAGAAGGCTATCACCAATGCAAAGCTGGGCGACCAGTCTGTAGATGGTAGAGTAGTTCGTGAGACATCCTTGGAGACAAAGCATTTCGCCAATGAGTCTGTAACTACAGAGAAGGTAGCAAGAAAATCTATCACCAAGGACAAACTTGCCGACAATGCAGTCGATGCTTCTCAGGTAGTAGATGGCAGCATCGGCAACGCCAAGTTGTCTCCCGATTCTGTAACTACCGAGAAAATCAAGGACGGCTCAGTCACAAATGAAAAGATAGCAGATAACACGCTTGTCATTGGAAAGTTCGACCCAGAACTTCGCAAAACCATCCAAGCCGCCACTGGTCTTCCTGATGATTTGAATCAGATGATTCAAGATGTAGACCAGTCTGTAAAGCAACTACATGAGAAGGACACAGACCTCCAGTCTCAGATTGATGATAAGCAGCAGCAAATCACCGCCAACGATGATGATATTTCATTGTTGCAGACTCGCAGTACTCAGATGGAGGAAGCCATCAAGGGTATTTCTGCAAGTGGTGGTGCAAGCCAAGCCACAGCAGTATCATACGAGAACACAGAGAGTGGTCTTAATTCTGTAACAGCCCAAGGAGCCATTGATGAGCTTGCAAACAAGAAGTTCAATAAGGAGAACATTGCCCAAGAGTTCGGTGACTCAAAGGATAAGGTAGTCTCCCAGTTTGCTCTTCCATTCCGTGAAATTGAGTCTTCAGAGTTCATCCATGCAATAGTAGATGCAGAAGACCGTTTCCTTATTGGTATTCAGCTTGATGGTTCCATTGAGTGGGGCAAGGGTATTCCTGCACCAATCAGAGTCAAGTTACAGGAAATTATTAACCAGTGCCAGCAGGATAAGACGGATATTCTTGAAGCTATTAATGCTACCAAGAAAGAATTGTCCGCAAGCATCGCAGCATTACAGGAAGGCAAGGTAGATAAAGAAGAAGGCAAGTCTCTCATTGAAGATGAAGTAAAGGAGTGCTTTAGAGTAATTGAGAACGAAGAGTTCCTTTGGGCTATAGTTGATTCAGAAGATAGAGTTCTCTTTGGTATCTACAGAGCAACTGGCAAGCCATATTATCCTCTCAATGAAATGTATCACGTTGTGCAAAATTTAGAATATGTATTGGCTTGGGTTGACTCTGACAATAAGATACTTCTTGGCATTAGAAGAAGTGACGGGCAAATTATTGGTGAAATCCATGCAGTCAATGCCTTGAAGCAAGTTATCTCTCAGTTTCAATTAGATGTAGCTGCTTTGCAGGAGAAAGTAGATACAATAGACACTAACACTCAAGAACTTCTCGATGTCTTCTCTTTGCAAGACAACAAGGAATATATCAAAGCTGAGACAGATAAGGACGGAAAGATTCTTTCTGCAACTTATCCCGATGGCAGCCATTATTCTCGAAACTTGAAGTCTGAGACTATTGATAAAAAAGTAGACAAAGAAGAAGGAAAAAATCTTGTAGATAAAGATTGGGCAAATTCTAAAATCACTCTTGAAGATAAAGATAACTACATTGCAACAATAGATAAAGATGGCAAGTATTTAAGTTATGTGACAAGAAACGGCTCTCACTATTTTCATAATGTAGAATCTGAGACTATTGATGATTTGAACGATAAAATTGATGACGTTTCTTTAAACATCACCAATAATGACCCTTCCAAATACTGTGATACAGGAAAAGGAACTTTTGAAGAACCATACCAAAGTAAAGATGGCACAGCAGGTATATATAATGCAATAAATAATAATAGTCGTGGTCATAGAATATTATTTGATGATAAAAATTATCTTTTAACATCATCTGTAATTCTGTCTGAAGACCCAAAAATGTTAGAAGGTAAGACAATGGGTTATCAAAATAACCCACTTGGAATAAAACATGGTATAGCTGGTAGTGTTTTAACTCTGGGAAATGAGAATACTCATATTGATTTAGGAAATTCTCATGGAATACATTTAAAGAAACTTGGCTTATATGGTATAAATACCAAGGAATTTGCCAGTAGGGAAGATTATTTGTTTGACCCAAATGCCCCTGAAAAAAATAGTGCAATTAATATAACTGGCTATTCAGACCAAAATCTCCTTCGGGATTTGTGCATCGTTACAAGAGGTGCTGGTATTGTTGCAAAAAATGGTAATTTTGATTGTTCAATTATTGACCATATTAATTTCGATGGATGTAATGTAGGAATATGGCTTGATTTTGAGAGATATTCGATTCATTCTAGAATTTTAAATTGCATATTAGCAGATATGCCAAGTATGGCAGTATACATCAAAGATTGGCAATGGGGATTTTTTGAAGGAAATCATCTTAGTGGAAGTGGTGGAATCATTTCCGATTCCATAGCTCAAAAAGTTGGATGCAAAGCTGCTATATACATCAATGCGCATGGTTCTCAGATTAAAAATAATATGCTTAGAGAGCCAGGGCAATGTAACACCAGAATCTTCGGCGAATCAGAAGGAGGTGTTGCCGAAAGAGAATGTATTGGTTTGGCTGTTTGTGGTGATTTTAACAACATTCAAGGTAATGGGATTAGAAATGCACAAAAATATGCACTTTGGGTAAAAGGTAACAAAAATACTATAATAGGAAATACGATAGAAACATCGCAACAAGACGGTATGAATCTTGAAATTTCAGAAAGTATAGTTGATGGTAATCTCATTAATATTCAAAATGGAGGAAAGAGTATGATTATTAACGGAGACGGAAACATCATACAGAACAATATTGGAAATACTGAACTTATAATTAATGGTTCAAATAACCTGATTGGAATCAATAGTTTCAGTAAGATTACTGATAATGGAGCTAATAATAAATTTTTAAATATTTAAAATTTTTAAAATTATGGGAAAGTGTTTAGTAACAAAATTAGATGTTAGTGTTGACCTTGGGAATAAATTCAAGGTCCTTGGATACGAGTCTAGCTTTGAGGCAGATTCAAAAAAGAATGCTATTTTTGGTATTGACCATGCCAGAGTTAAAGTATTTGGTACTTCAGAGCCCTGTGTAAACAACAACACAAAAGAAGTACTTGGAACAGAATTTTCTGTTGAAGATGAGGTTGTTGTAAAATTCCCTTGTGGTGATGGGGTTAAAGTGTTTCTAGATTTAGCAAATACGAACAGGGTTATTGGTGATGAATACTCAACAAAGTACTTCAAGAATTTTCATTTAGAAAAAGTACATAAAGTAACGGAGTTTTACCTTGCAATGAGAGACTTATCACTTGATGTTGATAATGTATTTGATGAACCTCTTGAATTAGAGACTATTCTTAATCCTCAAATCGTTACTAATATAATACTTGATTCAGAAAAAACAGGAGCCGTTAAAACTAAGTTTAATATAAATAATTTTAATGCTCTGAAAAAAATTAAGATTGGTGACCGTATAGGTGGAGATATTACAATTGACTTAGATTCAATCCCTGAATCTTTGATTCATATTGAATATATTTCAGTAGGCAATGTAAATGCCATAGGTAGTATAAATAGTATTACAAAAACTAACATGGAACGCATTCAGGTTATTGGTTCTCCTAAAGTTACTGGTTCTTTAGAAAAAGTTGTAGAAGGTATGTGGGTTAAAGGTAGAAGAAGCGGTGCTTGTACTATTATTATTCAAAGAACCAGTGCTACATTCAACGGGAATGTTCCAAATTTTGACACTACTGCAAAATTTGATAATTCAGGGGTTACTATCTACAAGAGTGACATGCCTTCAGGCGAAATTGTTGCAACTTACAATGGTACATCTTGGAGTTATAATTAAGATGAGAGAAGTACAAGGTAGTGCATAAGGGAACCAAGATGGTGTTCCCTCTAACAGAGGAAGGTGACAATGCTGAGGTATTCCCATCAGTAGATGCCACCGCAGTAGAGTTTGACACATACCCAGAAGCCAAGGCTTACGTAGATGAGCATGGTCTTGTGTATGAAGAGACGAAGTATGGAGAATAAAATCCAAGAAACTATCAAGGGAAGGGAGTAATCTCTTCCCTTTTTGCTTTCAATCTGAAACTTTTTACCCCTATTTCTTATATAAATCTATCAATCTGTAAGTATTTATAAAGTTTAACTATTAAAAATATTCTAAATTGTTATGTCTCCATTATTTCTTATTATATTTGCAGCATCTAAGAACATCTGAATCTCAGGTGATTACATCAGCAAAAGAATATCCAATCATTATAAACTTAAAAATGAAGGCTTATGAAAAAAGATAAAGACGAAGACCTACGAGTCAAGAAGTTAATTGGTGAGATAACTAAGTTACTCCCTGAACGAAGTAAGATTAAGACGGACTTGCTCTATTTCAAGTATGCGCCTATACTCGTCATGCTTATACGATGGTATGGTGTATCTCAGTTCTATGACAACAAAATGGAGATAAAACTATGGTATGAAGAGAACGAGGAACCTGTCTGGTTCTTTTATTTCATCACTTATATCCTCTATCCGATTTCCCTTTGGAAAGGTCAGGTGTTGCACAGATTGTGTGTAGAGTGGCGCATCCCGATACTCTATATTGCAGGAGTAAATGTGATACATATCATGTACGACTCTGTTGTTATCACAAATCAGATGTACTATTGTGATATGTTCCTGATTACACTCATTTTAATTATATATGCTTATGTCGCAATTAGTAAATTACAGCATCATCGAAGCTGGACTTCGTGCTCTCGCTGACAAGGCTCACGAATCAGCAGTAGCCCAAGCGGAAGGCAAGCCTATCCCTTGCGGTCTATCAGAGAATGATATGGAACTTGTGGCACTCCTTACTGCCATGATGAATGATACCCAAGCCAACAAGGGCTGGTGTGCCAACGAAATGGGAAAGTCTATCTCATCCTTTGAAAAGTATGTTCACGATGGCAAGATACCCGAAGTCATCCATGACCAGTTCGGGCATGAGAAGAAGTGGAATAAGTCGCTCATCCGATACTTTGCCAACAAGAAGGCTTTCTTCCGCAAGCTATCACGAAAGTATGGCTTGAACCTCTAGAAGTAGCTACACATTATATATATAGGAGAGACCCAATCGCCCCTCCTGTATATTTACGACCTTTTCCGTAACCATAAATCTTTGCTAATCACACAATTATACAATCTTTTACGAGTTTATCAATCCCTATCCATATTATTTGTATCTTTGTGCTCGTAACGTTACAAAGTGAGTATCATAATTTAATGTTTAACAAAAGATTCAGGATAATATGGAAAAATTATATAGGCTAGCTTTACAAATGATGGTTGATGCTTGCCATATATCAGAAGAGGATATAATGAAACGCAACTTAGAAAAATGCGTGAATGCTCGATATATCTTCTTTGGTTCTATCTGTAAGTATTATACTGATACCGAATTGAGC
>CAKQTE010000117.1 GCA_934276485.1 uncultured Spirochaetales bacterium
TGATGTCATATTTGATTAGGTTTTTCTTTATGTCTTCTCTTGTAGCTTTCATATTGCAAGGGTACAACAAGAAGTGGCCATATAATGTCCTAGTGGGTTAAAAGTCACCATTTGTTAAATTAACAGGAAAATAAAAAAACCCCATGCGGACAAAAGGAGGTAAACCGCTATGGGGAACAAAAGGAGGTTAGAATGGGTAGATTTTTCATATCTGCCTATTTCTGCGTCTAATATATTAATATTTGAAATTAGTGTAAATAGCTTTTTTGAAAAAAACCGATATTTTCCACAAGAAAGTCGCTTTTTTACAATTATCTTCATATTTTATTGGTTTAAATAGGTTTAATTGCTATAAAACAGGATAAACCAGTTCTGATTTGCCTTCTTTCCATGCCTTTTATAAACAAAGATAAACCTGTATCATAGTGCATGTTTGCAGGAGATACATAATGATTACAAATGACCAAGTTGATGCAATTATTGCAGAAAGATATAGATTATCCAAGATATTTGGAGATGAATGGGACTACTCCATTCAGCTTTGCTGGGCACAGCTGACAGAGCTATTTACTATCAATATCCAAGACACTATCGACTTTCTTGACAACACTTGTACAGCAGATGAGTTTGGATGGATTTCGGATGTATTTGATTATGTTGCAGAAGAAACCCAAAGTCAGGAATTTGTTGATGCACTATATCGAACAGCCAAGAAATATCCAGAAGAGACAGAAGAAAACAACATCATGTTCTTCATAGACGATGCTCAAAGCAAAATCCGAAAAAATAGAGAAAAACACGAGGGCTGAAAAACAGCCCTCTTATACTATCAGCAAACAATCAACTCATAATCTCTCGATCCAAGACCAATCTTTTCGCCATGCTCAAGCTGACTTCTCCACTCACTTTCAGGAGTACTATTCCTAAAATGATCTTCCTTCCTTTCAAAGTTAGGATCTGCTAGGTGACGAGCAAGCTGAGAGCCGGGAATAGGCTCGGCCTTCATACATGCATCAGCACATGCTTGATCTAGTGCAACAGGATCGAATGAACAGAACATTCCAATGTTAGGAAGGATTGGAATATCGTTCTCTCCATGACAGTCGCAATTAGGAGAAACATCAACTATCAGGGATACATGGAAGTTAGGGCGACCATCAACGACTGCCTTTGTATATTCTGCCATCTTTGCATTCAATTCTGATATAGCACTATCATCAGGGAAATAGATTGCATCAAAGTTACATGCACCCAAACATCTGCCACAGCCAACACAACTTGAAGTGTCGACAGTCATCTTTCTCCTGTTCTCATCAAAAACAAGACCATTGTTAGCGCATTCTTTCTGGCACTTTCTGCATCCTCTACATCTATCTTCATTAATCTTTGGCTTACCACCAGAATGCTGCTCACACTTACCTGCCCTAGAACCAGATCCCATTCCAATGTTCTTTATGGTTCCACCAAAGCCAGTTGTTTCATGTCCCTTGAAATGTGTTAGTGAGATAAATATATCAGCATCCATAATCGCGCGTCCGATCTTGGCATTCTTTACATACTCTCCACCAGCAACAGGCACTTCAATATCATCGGTGCCCTTCAAGCCATCTGCAATAATTACAGGGCATCCTACTGTCAAAGGTGTGAATCCATTCTCCCAAGCACAATACAAGTGCTCAAGAGCATTCTTTCTTGATCCAGGATACATGGTATTGCAATCTGTTAAGAAAGGCTTACCTCCAAACTCCTTTACAAGATCAACTACAGCGCGGGCATAGTTTGGTCTTAGATAGCTAATATTTCCTAGTTCGCCAAAGTGCATCTTTATTGCAACGAACTTTTCATCCATATCGAGACTCTCAACACCAGCTTTCTTCATTAACTTCTTTAGCTTCACTGGAAGACTATCTCCAAAAGCCTTGGTATGAAAATCAGTAAAATATACTTTTGCTTTTTCCATCTAAATCGCTCCTAGCTAGGATTGTAGCCCAAAGCGTGAAAAAAAATACATATTATTTTTTATTGCGCACTCCAAAATTCCGTGATAAATGTGTAAACACACTAATAAAGGAGAGGCCACAAATGAAGAAGTTATTATTAACACTATTTGTTTTATTACTTACACTATCGTTATTTATAGCATGCGACCCCACCAAGAAACCAAATGAACCTATTCCACAGAGGGAAGAGTCCACAGTAGGAGAAGAAAAGATACCAGAAGGATTTTTTAAAACAATAGTTGGAACTAATATTTCCACTATTGGACAGGTCACAGCGCCTATTAACAGCCTTGCAGATGAAAACGAGTTCATTGAACTTGATTTTACAATCAATCCAAAAAAACATGTTAAGTTCTCAGATGAAACAAAAAACACCTATGATGCATTTAAGTTCTCAATGAAAGCTATGGCTTCAGGCAGTGATGGTAATAAACACTTCGAAGTTAAAAAAGAGGATATCAAATTCACCTATCGTTTAGCGGGAGACGAAACAGACAAGTCGATTGATTTAGATAACAACGAGGACCCTTTCACTAAGGATTTAATGAGTCTAATTGCGAAAAATGTACAAAAAGATAACTCTGGAGAATCTTTTGGAGATGTCGCAGGCATCATCAATTCGATTATCAAGTTAAATCCAAACCTTGATCTGTCAATCAAAGGAGATATAAAAGCTTTTGAGACTGTTCCTGCTACAGATTCTGCCGCAGAACCAACAAATACACTCTCTGTTGATCTAACTATTAAGGCTGTTGGAAAGAAACTAAACATAAAAGGAACAGCTAAAGGCACCGAGCTTCTAGGTTTAAACGCAACTGTTGATTTGACTCTTGATGTATCAACTTTTGTAACACTTATTACAAAAGACTCTTTTGCAGGATTTGGTAATGCATCTATCGCTATCAACAACTTAACTGTTGCATACAATGATATTGTTGAACTTTCTCTTTCCGGGAACATATCCATAGTAATGCATCTAGTAAATATTACAGAACTTAAGGCAAACCTGGTTCTTACAGAGAGCCTAAAGAAAGATGAACTCTCTGATAAAGCAGAATTTATCTATTTGGATATGGGTTTTGATAGCAATGGAACAGAACTAATGGATATTGTAGTAAGTAAAGACTTATCTAAGCTTTTGAATATGATAAAGATTTACAAAGTCAAAGTTGATGGTACTGAATATACAGCAGCTGCATTTAAAACATCATTAATTGAATTCTTGAATGAACTAGTTTCTCCTAAACCAGATGATCCTCCAGCAGGTCCTTCTGGTCCCGAAACAGACGCAGGCGCAACAACATAAATAATCATTATTTTCAAAGCATTGCACCTTGGATTAATTTCCAGGGTGCATCTTTTTCATCCAAAAATATTTCTTTGTAGCAAAGAGAAACGATTTCTTTTGCCGTTTCCTCGCTTTGAGGATACGATTAATAATCTAGGAGGCAATTATGGATAAGAAAACAGTAACCGATATCATAGACTCTTCTATGGGAAGAAAACCTTGTGATTTGGTAATAAGAAATGCAAAAGTCGTAGATGTCTTCAATTGCAACGTATTCTCATCCGATGTTTATATTACAGATGGATATATCGCAGGCTTTACAGGCGAAAGAAGCGCAAAGCATGAAATTGACGCAAATGGCAAATACCTAGTTCCAGGTTTGATCGATGGTCATTGCCATATCGAATCATCACACCTATCACCATCTGAATTCTCAGATGCAGTTGTCCCTTGCGGAACAACAAGTGTAATCGCAGATCCTCATGAGATTTGCAATGTTGGTGGAACAGATGCTATGCGTTATATGCTTAACAGCGCAAAGGATGCTCCCCTATCCATATTCTATATGTACCCATCATGTGTTCCCGCAACCCCATTTGAACACTCTGGTGCAATTCTAAATGCAAAGGAAATCGAAGAGTTAATTGATGACGAAAGAATCCTTGGTCTTGGAGAGATGATGAACTATCCAGGAGTCATCAATGCTGATGAGATGGTTATCGATAAACTAGTATGCGCATACAAGAGAAACAAGAACATCGATGGACATGTCCCTTCAATTACCGGTCCTGGACTCGATGCATATGTTGCTGCTGGAATCACAACAGACCATGAGTGTGAAACTCCAGAAGAGATGCAAGAGAAGATCAGAAAAGGCATGTATGTACACCTAAGACAGGGAACAGCATGCAAGAACGTCTTGCAGCTTCTTCCAGGTGTAACAGATACAAACTACAGAAGATGCCTATTCTGTACAGATGACAGACAGCCACAGTCAATTACAAGAGAAGGACATATCAACTATGGTGTAAACCTAGCTATCAAAGGCGGATTGGATCCAATAAAGGCAATTGTTTGTGCATCCCTTAATGCAGCTGAATGCTATGGTTTGAAAGACAGAGGTGCAATCGCTCCAGGGAAACGTGCAGATTTCTTCCTAACAGATTCTATAGAAAAGCTGATTGCAACAAAGGTATTCATCGCAGGAGAACTAGTTGCAGAGAATGGAAAGATTCTAAAGAAAGCTCCTCATATCAAGCCAGTTGGCGTTGAAGGAAGAATGGATGTCAAGAATTTCTCTGAAAAGACATTGGAGCTAAAGCTCAAATCAGACAAAGTCAGAGTTATCGAAATCATCCCAGGTGGTGTTGTGACAGGCAAAGCAGAAGCAATCGTCAAGAGAGATGAAAATGGAGTATGGGTTCATTCTCCAGATGAAGACATCCTTAAGCTTGCTGTTATTGAGCGTCACCATGGAACCGGAAACGCAGCAACAGCACTTATCAAGGGCTATGGAATGAAACATGGAGCTGTAGCAACCTCAATTGCTCACGACTCTCACAACATCATTGTTATTGGAGACAATGACCACGACATGGCACTTGCTGTAGAAAAGCTTATAGCCCTAGGTGGTGGAATCACAATGTTCAAGGATGGAAAGGAACTAGGATCCCATAAGCTAGAAATCGGTGGCTTGATGACAGATGATAGCCTAGACGAAGTTGTTGCATGCCTAGATAGGATGCATGAAACAGCAGAGAAAGAACTAGGTGTTAATCCTCAGATAGACCCGTTCATGACTCTCTGCTTTATGGCACTTCCTGTAATCCCAACCTATAAGCTCACAGATTGTGGACTATTTGATGTAACTAAGTTTGAGTTTGTAGATATCAACCTCTAGATTAAGGAGCAACTTCAAGGCCCGTAACATCCTCCTCATGCCAGCTCTCTTGGATATTGGAGGACAAAAATACAGGTCTTGGCTCTACTCTCGACAGCTCTCGGGCAACCAAATAAGATACCCATCTTGCACCTTCAGCGGTAAGGTGGGTATTGTCTTCACTACCCTCTGGATAGTTTTCATAAACACCAGAAGGAAAATTCATAAAGAATCTCTTTGAGCCTTCATCTCCATACTTTTGTAACTCAACCATTGTTACAACAGATGTATTTATGCATGGACGATTTACCTTGAATGCAGCGTAGTGCATTGCGGCAGGATACTCGCCATGTGTCCAGCGAATGGTCCCGTCGGGAGCAAATTGGCGTCTTGCAATAGACGAAGCAAAATACACATCAACTCCCTTCTTCTGAAACTCCTGATACATATACACAAGGTTATCTACATAACCAGTGTATGGATCTGAAAACCTTGCTTCATCTGGCTTTGGATCATTATGTCCAAACTGGATTATTGCAGCATCCCCTTCTTTTGCGTCCTTTATCACACGCTCAAAAGCACCTTCTGCAATAAATGATTTTGTAGATCTTCCACTTATGGCTCTATCATCAACGATCCAATCATCATTTACGAAATGATAGAACTCTTCAACCCAACCTGTGCGAGGGCGTTCAGATAACTTATAAGGAGAACAAGTAGAGTCTCCTAGCAGAAACAAAACATGTTTATCGATCACTTCTTTTTGTTCTTCTTTGTCTTTGGCAAAGCCTTTTTATCTTGAGATATTTCCTGGCTCTTCTTCTCTTCCCTTCTCTTCAAAAGATATAGAACAAAAGACCATACCATGATTATGATTATCCAACCAAGAGCTGTTAGAATAGTGAAAGACCCAGATATGAATGCATTAGGAAAAACAACAGCCAGTAAGCCATATGTAAGTGCTGCTACTATTGTTGCAATGATATAGTTTGTCATCAAATAACTCCCATTGCTGAAATAAAACCACATTTTTGCATGGATTTCTATCCATAGAGGCAAAATAATAGAGGGCCGAAGCCCTCTAATAGTCGCTTAGCGCTGAACTCTACCTGAACCATCACCCTTAGCAAGAGACTCAACTTCATTGAGTCTTGATAGGTTGAAGTCTCCTGAGATAGAGTGCTTCAAGCAAGAAGATGCAACTGCAAAGTTGATGCAGTACTGCTCATCTTCATAGTGTGAAAGTGCATATATGATTCCTGCTGCGAATGAGTCTCCACCACCAACTCTGTCGATGATGTCAGTGATCTCATAGTGTCTTGAAAGATAGAAACCTGTCTTTCCTGAAAGAGCTGCTGACCAACCATTGTGGTCTGCTGACTTTGACTCTCTAAGAGTAACAGCAATAACAGAAACGTTAGGGAATTCCTTCTTAACCTTCTCTGTTAGTTCCTTATAAACATCTGTATCGAGCTTACCTGAAGTTACATCTGAATCAGCTTCGATTCCCAAGCACTTCTGGATATCTTCCTCGTTAGCGATGATTACATCTGCATACTTAACAAGCTCTCTCATTACCTCTGGAGCTTTCTTTCCATAGTTCCAAAGCTTCTTTCTGTAGTTAAGGTCAATTGATACTGTTGCACCAGCTGCTTTAGCTGCTTTCATTGCTGCAAGAGCTGAATCAGCTGCTTCCTGTGAAACTGCTGGAGTAATTCCTGTTGTGTGGAACCACTGAGCACCTTCCATGATTGATGCAAAATCAAAATCTTCTGGGCGTGACTTTGCAATAGCAGAATCTGCTCTATCATAAACAACTAGTGAAGGTCTCTGGTTAGCACCTGTTTCCAAGTAGTAGATACCAAGTCTGCCACCCTTAACCATGTTGATAGCTGAGCAATCAACACCATACTTCATGAGCTCTCTCTCGCAAGCCTCTCCTACAGCGTTCTCTGGAAGAGCTGTAACGAACTGTGCCTTCTCTCCGAAGATAGATAGAGATACTGCTACGTTAGCCTCTCCACCGCCGAATGTTGCTTCGAGCTCTGGTGTCTGGAACAAGCGATAATGCTCTGGGCTTCTGAGGCGGAGCATAATTTCACCGAAAGTGACGTACTTCTTATTTGACATGTTATTAAACCTCCAACTGGTTACTACTCTTGTATATTGTAAATGCGATGTTTATGCCCGTCAAGTTTTTTTGAAACAATGTTTCACTTTTCAAAAAACTTGTGTTATAATCCTATTAAAGCCTAATGAAAGGAGAATAATACCATGACTAATGATGAGCTATTTACCTATTTCCATGACCTAGGAATCGTTCCTGTTGTCAAGATTGATGACGCATCCAAGGCAGAAGGACTAGCTAAGGCAATGATCGACGGAGGTCTTCCTTGCGCAGAAGTAACTTTCAGAACAGACGCAGCGGAAGAAGCAATCAAGAGAATGACAACAAAGTATCCAGAGATGCTTGTTGGAGCAGGAACTGTTATCAATCCTGAGCTTGCAGAGAAAGCAGTTAAAGCAGGAGCTAAGTTCATCGTATCTCCAGGCTTCAACCCAGATACTGTTAAGTGGTGTATCGACCACAACGTACCAGTAACTCCAGGTGTTGCTACTCCATCCGAAATTGAGATGGGACTTAAGATGGGTCTTAAGGTTTTGAAGTTCTTCCCAGCAGAGTCAAATGGAGGAGTCAAGAAACTTAAGGATCTCGGTGGTCCATTCCCACAGGTCAAGTTCATGACAACTGGCGGAATCAACCCAGACAATCTTCCTGATTATGCAAAGGCTGCAAACGTTATCGCAGTTGGCGGTTCTTGGATGGTTAAGGCTGACTTGATCGAGAACGAGAACTGGGCAGAGATCACAAGACTATGTAAGGAAGCTGTAATCAAGTTGCAGGGACTTACACTTGCACACGTTGGAATCAACCTCCCCGATCCAGAGACAGCAAAGAATGTTGCAACAGATTTTGCTAAGCTTGGACTAGAGATCAAGGAAGGCACCAGCTCTATCTTCATGAACAAGGAAATCGAGGTTATGAAGAAGAACTACCTAGGAAAGAATGGTCACCTTGCATTCAGATGCTATGACCTTGAAAGAACAGTATTCTTCCTCAAGAAGCAGGGCTTCACAGTAAATGAAGAAACTGTCGCATATGATGCTAAGGGAAAGATGAAAGTCTGCTACTTCAATGAAGAGCTTGGCGGATTTGCATTCCATCTTGTTAAATAAGATATATTCTATATCGTATTATCGATGCCCTCTTCGGAGGGCATTTCTATTTTCAATTGCTTTTGACTCTCCAATATCCTTCTTTTCGTCCACCAACTCTCTCAAGCTTATTTTTGTGTTTGAGTTCTGCAATAAGCTTTCGAACATATATCTCAGAGTATCCAACTTGTGCGCTAATTTCCCTTATTGTGACACCTGGATTCTTTTTGATCTCATTCAAAACAAGCCATCCTGCATCATATGTAGGAGCATTTTCTTCTAATTCATATGAAATATGTTCTTGTCTATATCGAGCAAAATTAAAAGGAATTGTCACGTTAATATAATTATCCATAATATCGAAAGCTGTTTTTCCATAGTTACTGATAATTAGAGGAACGCCATGTCCTGTTTGTTCTACATATCCCAACTGACCAAAGATCTTCTGTAGTTTCATGTTCACAGGTCTACTTATTCCTTTATAAAACTCTTCTCGACTCAAATCATAAGCAAGCCCGCCTGTTGAAATGATCTCTAACCGATCTGAAAAAACATAAACAGCAGGAGGATTGCCCTTATCCCACCTTGAGTGAAGGCAAGCATTTTGCCATGCTTCTTTAAAAGAAGATAAGTCAAAGAGCTTTTCCTCTCCTCTTACACTGTGGCCAAGTTGAACTTTTGTCTCATTAATCGATTCAACATACGAAAACACTTGGTTCATCGCATTGATAAGGCATTGATCACCATATTCATTTCGTATTATCAGTTTTGTTTTATCTACACCTGCAAATGTAGCTACCTTGATCGATATATCATTGCTATCCGCAAGAAGATATGCCATGTAGTTATATTTGCCTGCACTGTTTTTCAATCCTGCATTTAGCTCAAATGTATCATTATCGACAGTCAAACCATGTTCTATATAGGCCATCTTTAACTTAGCAAAGCATAAATCTTGCCTTGGAGATTCAATGTTTGTAAGAATGTCTTCCTTTGATTTTCGAACCATTAAATCTCTGAGTGCTGCTGGAGACAATTCTCTATCTTCATCTGCAGAACGCATATAATACTTTCCAAATGCAGAATAAGGAGAATCAAGACCTGAAGCTTCTACCGAGATAACATTCATCGTATCGATTAGTTCAAGTTTGATTGTTGGGATCACCTGCGGCTTGATGTAGTTGGATATAGCTTGAGATATATCTCTCAAGGTTTTTCCACTAACATCCTGGCCACACAAAGAGCCATCGTCCTTGATGCCGAAATACAAGGCTCCATATCCATGCTTATTTAGCATTGCAGACAGGGAGATTATCCCTTCTCTTAGTTCTCGTGTAGATTTCTTGAACTCTATTGTCTCTGTTTCAATTCCAAAGTTTTTCATAACATAAATAATATAACACAAAAACTCTCTTTTAGATACTCTTTTAGATACTAATAATTCTCTATATTTATTACACTTAGAGTTCTTATAGATACTCTTTACGATACTACTATCGTTAAAAAAAATGGAGCTTAATCAAAAGCCCCATATTTCGCTATTCCAGCTCAACGCCATCTTCTATCAGAATCTTTTCTCCATCGCATTTGACAACGAGGTTATCTAGTTTCAAATCCTTTGCATATCGGATTCTGAATCCTCTGGATTCTGGAGTAGGAATACCAAGATACATATCAGACTCACTGACGCTTCTATCTGCATTAGGTGAAACTTCAAAGTCGCAATCTGAGATGCACACGTTAGTAATCTTTCTCTCCGGTAGCCCTACAATCATACCAGCAGAACTTCTTGAGCCTGTTGCCTTACAACCAGACAAGAATACATTGTAGATCTCTGGAGTTGCATCAGTAATCTCCTGTGGCTCTAGAGAGAACAAATCCTCTCCATCTCCTCCACAGCGATAGAACATGTTTATAACAAATGGACAAAGATTATCCTTCATTGTTATGTTCTTGAAATAAAGATCATGTATAGATCCTCCTCGGCCTCTACGAGTCTTGATCCTTACTCCTCTATCAGTTCCATCAAAGAAACAATCTTCAACAAAGATATTATTTACACCTCCAGCAGTCTCAGAGCCAATTACAGCGCCTCCATGCGCAGACTTTACTGTGCAAGACCTGATAGCGATGTTTTCAGAAGGAATCCCATCTTCAATACCATCAAGGCCGGAGCCTGACTTAAGGGCAATACCATCATCCCCTACATCTACAACAGAATTCTCTACTACAACACCATTGCAAGATTCAATATCGATTCCGTCTGTGTTTGGAGCTGTATATGGATTCTTGATATGTACATTCCTGATGATCAAATCTGAAGAGAACAAAGGATGTATAGTCCAGAATGGTGAGTTGATGATATTCAAGCTTTCGACTCTAACTTTTCTTGAAGATTTAATCTGTAGCAAAGCTGGACGCAAGAACTGAGTTTGTCTTCCGCCACCGCCCCCAGGCTGTTCAAGGTATTCTGGATTCATCTTCTCAAAGCGCTTTTCCACAGGGAGTGTTGGCCTGTTTGATTTAACAGAACGCTTTTTATCGCACTCGTTCCACCAAGGTTCTCCTGAGCCATCGATTACTCCTTCTCCATGAATATAAACATTCTCTGCTTCATTTACCCACAAGCATGGATGCATACACCAACACTTTACGCCTTCCCAGCGAGTGAATACTGGTGGATACATATCGAAATCAGCAATAAACTTCAAAGTAGCATTCTTATCAATCTGTAGTTCAGTATCTGATGGAACAGCTAATGGACCTGTAAGAAATACACCACATGTTAAAACTACCTTGCTAGCAGAATTCAAAGCATCCTGCAACACGCTTTGCATATTTCCTTCTTGTGCGTTTATTTCAATTACTTTTACTGTCTTACTCTTGTTCATACCAAATTCCTATTATTGATTTTAAAAGAGCTGGATGAGGTAAAACAAACATGGTTTTGCAATATAGCGATATATAAAGAAAAAAGAGATGCATCCAAAGACACATCTCTACTAGAAAAGAAAGCTAAATCAGATTATTTAACAAGTTCTTTTACATAAGCTGAAAGCTCTGAATTATCACAGCTTTCTGCAAAGTACTTAGCAAAGTTAACGCCTGAAAGAGTTTCCTTTACGAAGTCCTGATCAAGATTCTTCAAGATATAAAGCATGTCATGATGAGTGATCTTCTTGACTTCATCAAGGATTTTCTTGTTTCTCTGCTCTGGAACTACTCTCTCCTTTGGATATCCGCCACCGCCTGGTGCTACGAATAGCTGCTCGAAGATGTTCTTTAGTCTAAGCTCTGAGCCCCAGCCCATGCCCTTAGCATAAGGAATTGCGATTGCGTTACCATCGTTGATCTGTGTGAACAAATAAGCATCTTCTGGATCAACAACGTGACCACAAAGAGTGCCTGGGAAAGCGTTAAGTGCAAGAGTTGCGCCCTCTCCTGTTCCACAACCTGTAACAACAAAGTCTGCTGCGTGAGAGTTCAAAAGAACAGCTGATAGAAGACCTGCCTTTACATATGTGATCTGGCACTCATCCTGTGATGAATACATACCGTAGTTAACTACTTCGTGACCATACTTTGAAGCAACTTCCTTCAAGCAATCAAAAACCAATGAGTTCTTATCTGCCTGGCTATTTTCCATTACTAGTGCAATTTTCATTAGGATTCTCCTTGTATTGACCAATTATTATTAATTACTATCTCAGTCTACCGAATAATTCAGATAATGACCATGCCTTCTTATGATGTCTCTTTATGCACAAAAAAGGTTTGAAATGTCTCCTTTAGATGGTAACCTTAAACAAATAAATATTGATCAAAATATAGATTTAAACATCTACGTTGTCTCTATCTTTCAAAGAAGAAACACGCATCACATGCATTTTTTCTCATAAAACAAAGGATACTTCTAGGAAAATTGAGTTAATAGTAAATGCATAACACATAACCAATGAGTACAAGAATCAATCGATGAATTAAACAATCTATTTTAAACTTACAAAGATGGTAGTTTGCTCTCTATCTCTTTTAGAAGATTTTCCAAAGACATCCCCTTCGATTTACACAAAGAAAGAAGGTGTTCAAAAGTAGAATTATAGTTTACGCCTATTTGAGAAAATAAACTTTCTATATATACCTCTGAAACAAATATATAATCATTCTCTATCTTTACTTCTCTACATAAAGAGAAATATATAAAGCTCGATGGCTTCACTTTTAATGCCTGGCAAATCTTTATAAGTGTAGACACTCTCGGGTTCCAGTCATCATCCAAGGTTGTCAAATTGTAATAAGAAAGACCTGTTTCACGAGAGATTTCAGTTTTCTTTATCTTCTTTTTTTTTGAGATCTCTGCAAACGTCTTTTTTAATTGATATCCATGTATTGGCATAGATAGGATCCCTTATTTTAAAAATCGAATTTGGAGATTAAGATTAATATATAATTTACCATTGCTACCCTTGTATATACTTGCAAAATCATGTCGTGTGGTCGATGCTTTTTCCAAATAAGTATTGTTCAGCAAGTAATCTTCAAACATGTTTCGATTATATAGATAATATGCTACAATGTCTCCGTCATCCTTAACGATAATATAGCCACCATTTGCCTCATCCTGTCCGTTCCATTGAGTTGAAGGCACCATTCCTAACGCTATGGAACATAAGAATTTTTTAATCTTGTATTCATATATCCCTTTTCGAGGAAACTTTAGAGGATTGCTATTCTCTACGCTTGCTATTAGTGCTGTACACTCAGATATGTTATTTCTATAAAATTCAAGAAGCATTGCAGCCAGAATTTTATCCATGTCCGAGTCAATTAGCATTAGGTTTCCAAAGAATTCTTCATTCTCCAGCTTATAATATTTTAAAGATCCTTTCTTATATATGGCTTTTATTCGATCAATTATTTTGCTTTTTGTTTCAATTTTATTTATTTCAAATGCATCCTCTTGTGTTAGCCGCTTAACCTCGAATACAAAATTTGTTGCTTTCGATGCATTAAGAAGCGTTGGAGGATTCCCAAGTTCAGACTTAATGCTAAATCCACAAACAGGATTAAATCCAGTATAAATATCATGTACTTGCATCGTTATATCAGTTTTATCGTTGGAAGGAGCAGCAATCTTACTACAAAATAACTCTTGCATGATTTTTTCTGAACCGTCTATCTCAAAAGCGCGATTGGAACCATCAGCGATGCCATTGAAAATGTAATCCGCCATTTCAGCCAAATCATCTTGTGGAATTTTCTTCAGTAAATTTTTGTTCAAATGAATCTCAATTGCATTATTTGATGTACTAATGATATATTCATTTGTATTTTGTGGACTTTCTTTTCTAATAATCTTCAATATCGGAAGATACAAGTTATTTATTCTCTGCATATTCCCATTTGCAGCATATAACTTGCCAGTAGAAAGAAGTTTTACAAATGTATAAAACTCACTCCACTCACCCTTGTTTCCCGTCTGTCCCATTATTTATCCTTTCCCCAACACATTCTTGATTTCATTTGCTATAGATTCTATCACATTTACAGTTACACTGTTACCTAACTGATTATAAAGATGGCAATCAGCAAGAGGCAAATTAAAGCTATCTGGAAATCCTTGAAGGCGAGCCCACTCCCGAGGTGTCATCTTACGGATACCTTCTTTATTTATCTCTCCTTTAATACGCGTTGTAGGAACAAGATCTGTCTGCCTTTTGTCTATAAGAAGGTTTCTTTCCTTGCCCATGCCTCCACAGACAATCGCTCCTGCAATCCCCTCCCAAGAACGAATCTCATATCCGAAACCATGACCTTTAGCTGCATGTCGTTCTTTGTGTCTTCGTAGCGTTTCTACATATACATCACTCAAGTAATACTTTGTAGGCACTGGGTCTTTCTCGATTATATCCATTAGCCTCTTTGTATCATCAGTAGGATTTGGGAAATTAAATTTATTCGGTGCAATGTCATTTCTGAATGCAACAATATATATTCTTTCCCTGTTTTGTGGAACTCCAAAATCTTTGCTGTTGAGAATTTTAGAGAACACCTTGTATCCAAGCTCCTCAAACGTTTTACAGATTATTTGGAAGGTTCTTCCCTTGTCATGGATAACAAGTCCCTTCACATTCTCACAGAATATGACTTTAGGTTTATGGTATTCGCAAATCCTAGCTACATCCATGAACAAGGTTCCTCTACAACTGCCTTTGTAATTATCATCGAAACCCTTTCGATTTCCAGCTAAGCTGAACGCTTGACAAGGAAAGCCTGCAAGACAAATATCAAAAGATGGTATTTCTTTTTCCTTTATCTTTGTAATATCACCTGCAATTTCAAAATCATCAAAGAAATTGGCTTTATATGTCATTTGGGCATACGAGTCCCATTCGCTTACAAAAACAGTTTTTAAATCATTTCCAAATGCTTTTTCGAAACCTAGACGAATACCACCAATACCTGCAAACAAATCAATTGATTTTAGTGTAGTCAGTTTCTTTTTATTGTAAGCCATACGATTATCCTCATTTACTCTAATTTAATTTATTATCAATATTCTTAAGTTCTTTAATTTTGGTCTTTACTTCGTTTCTACGAGTATCTATTCGATGCTCAAAGAACTTCATGTCCTCATTCTCCGCAATATACGCAATTGCCAAGCAATGGTTGCAAACGGTGTCTTGAAGTTCGATATTCTTTATATATCTAGGTATCGCCCAGTACAACTCATACAACCGCGGAGTTTTCCCTTTCTCATAAATTAATTCGTCCAACGAAACATCCAAGGCTTGTGCAATCTTTCTGACAGAGGTCCAACTTGGATTAACATTTAAAGACTTCATGCTGGAAAGGGTCTTCGGACTCATACCGATTAATCTAGCCAAGTCCGACCATCTTATGCCAAGTTCTCGGATTATATCATCCAACCTGTTATAAAGTTCTTTCACTTGATTATCAATGATTTTCTCTCTATCTCCCCTCATCGATTTACCCCTTGAATGAATACCTTATTTAATTATAGCAATTATACTTAATATATTAATCTAATAATATCATGTTTATTTCAGCAAAATAGTATTTATTCTATAATATACATAATTATATTAAAATTTATTCATTTAATATATAGCTTAATTTATTAAGTTTTTATATGAATATTTTTTCATCGAATTAATTCCGTTTTAAGTGTAATACCTATAAAAGGGGTAGTATTATGTCAATTACTTTAGAGCTTAGGCAGGAATTATCGATAGATCCTTGGTATTGGAATCTTTCAAACGAAGAAATGCGAAACGCTTTCAAGGAATTTCTCATAGAAGGAAAGGGATACTGTATGGAAACTCCAAAGAATCATGTCGGTACCATGGTTCAATATATTGATGCCATTGAAAAAATAGCAAAAGCATCAGGCGTATCAATGTCTTTTGTTGGAGTAAATATAGATAAGTTTTTGGCAAAATGCGATAAGGATAACAAGATTCAGATTAAGGCACTTAAACTGTACAAAAAATCGACCTGTGCGGTTAAATTAAGCCGCTTTGGCTGAATCTAATAAAGAGAAACGTATCGTCTTGCTATTAGTCCAAACATCATTTTCTTTGTTTAGAGTACAAGCTTTTATGATAGCCAGGGAGGATGAGCCTTCTGGAACCCAGCTCATGCCATTGTGCTTCTGCCTTTGACCAACTACAAGATCATTGGCTTTCTCAACTCTATTGGATGAATTGATGAGA
>CAKQTE010000118.1 GCA_934276485.1 uncultured Spirochaetales bacterium
GCTTGTTGATGAAATAGAAGCATTGCCACATGCTTTTGTTTCTGCAATTTTAAATTGAAAGCCCTAAATGCAGGGCCTATCTTCACGATGCTTCGATTTTAAAATTCTGTATTGTTTCATAAAAAAAATAGGCAACATATGAATTTTTGGTCCATATATTGCCTTTTTCAGTCTCTTTTCAGTGTCAAAAGCTTAACTTAATGACATTGCAGAATATGGGCAGACTTATTTTTTGCATTATTCATTACCTTTCATATGTATCTTTCTTCGCTATTTTGAGTTACACTCCTAATATGAAAACATGGATTACATATATTGCAGCTCTTGCTCTCGGTTTTGCAACAGCTCTCCTTTTTAAAGATCTTGAAGGCGCTTTTGGTGTTTTTCAAAGTGTTTTCTATTTCCTTGTAAACACATCAATTGCTCTCTTTATACCTATTGTATTGATTACATTTGCCTCCGGCGTTGCATCACTAAGAAAGGATAGCGCAGGAAGCAAGGCAGGATGGGGAGTTCTAGGATGGATTTTAATTACAAACATTCTTCTTCCTTTGTGTGCAGTAGGTGTCTACAAGATCTTCCCTGTTGTTTTTCCTAATTCCTCTTCAGCAGGTGCAAGCGCTGAATTCATGCAGTCTTTGATCTCTGAAAGATCTCTTTCTGCACTATCTCAACTATATCCAGCAAACCCATTCCTATTAATTGGATATACTTCCACATTTATTCTTCCTCTTATAGTAATTGCATGGATTCTTGGATTTTCTCTTAAGCCTTCTGCAGACACTATTCGTCCTGCTTATACTGTGATGAACTCTTTTGCAGAGGTTATGTATAGAATAACAAGAACAGTTGCAACTATTGGTTCTGCTTTTGCATATATCGCAGCAACATACCTCTTTTTATATCTATATAGAGAAAAGACATTATTTGTTGCAGGAAGATTTAGCTTGATAATGCTTCTTGGAAGCTTTGCTATCCTACTGTTTGTCCTTCCTCTTCTATATGCATGTGTAACTGGGTTTAGAAAGAATCCATACTCAATTATCACACGTTCAATATCCTCTTTGTCTCTGGGACTAACTACAGGAAATATTCTTGTAACAACATTAGTTGGCGAAAGCGTTTCAAGACAGAATGGAGGAGCTCAGAAGAGAGCTGTATCAGTATCTTCTCCTATATTTGCTCTATTTGGTCGTGGTGGTACTGCATTTGTTACAACTCTTACAATACTAACCTTGATGCAAGCAGTAACAGGAGAAATCGTTTCCACATCTGTTGCTCTTGTAATTGCTACTGTTGTAATGGTTACCAGCTTAGCAAGCGGTGCATTCATTAGCTACGAAATCCTAGCTATGGTCTATTTGACACTCAATATTCTTAACATAGATCTATATGGTGCAGAGATGGCCATTGTTGCCCTTCTTCCTTTCCTAAGTGGTTTGGGAGTTATGCTAGACAGTTCTATAAACAATCTTGGAAATGTAATTACATCTTACTTCATCGGAACAGATGTCAAGGTTCCTTATAGCGAGACTATCTAAGAATGGCAACAAAGAAAACAAGACATTTATTACTTCTTGTATTGCAATTCATGATTACAATTGTCTATGGTGCAACCATTGCCCATATGACAGTTGTTCTCTTTGATGGTGGCAAAGAAATATTCTTGTCAGGATTGATTGGATATCTTTCACAATTAATAATCCTGGTATCTTCCTTGATTCCTCAGATCGTTCTTAGAGTAAAGAAGAAATTGCATAGCCAGGACGGAGAGATCTATCCTCTTTTGTTTACAATGATTTCATTGCAATCCACATTGGTTATCCCAAAATACTCCTTGATTACAGGAATCTACTTTGTTGATACTTCTGTACTGGTTGTTTTGATCAGATTCTCGATGCTTGGAACAGCAGCTATTTTCTTATTGTCTGCCCTTAGATTCTACGGATTTGCAAGCTCTAGATTACATCTATATACATCATTGATTCTGGGAATGGCTTTTGTATTCTGTTTTATAGCACCTCAGAATACTGTTTCCATGGAAAACATACTCTTTTCATCAATCTATGATGCATACCTCAATTTGATATCACTGCTGTTATATATAGCAACAATACTCACAATGATAATCACAGCAATCAAAGACAAGACTGCTGCGAATATCAAGAGATGTATCTCTTTCATTCTCTTGATCTCTGGATTATGCTTATCTGTATCTGAGACATTGATTCCTACTATCGTTTCTTCTGTTCTATACATCACAGGAATCATATTGCTCGTATCAAGTACACAGGAAAGCTTCTAAGCTACTTTTTGATTTCAACAATTCATCAATAAAAGAAATACTCATCCCTTTTGTGAGAGATGAGTACTTCAAGTTATCTATGATAAATCCTAGTTCATGTTGATAACAGATGGATCATAATCCTCTGGTGGGACAAATCCAAGAAGGTTCATACATGTTGCTGGAATTGATGAAATTCCAAGACCAGTATTTAGTTCCTTGCTATATTCGTTGTTGTAGCATGGATCGTAGATGATACATGGAACTGGGTTAAGAGAGTGAGATGTCTTAGCCTTTGGATCTCCATTAGCCTTAAGCTTAACAGAACCATCCTTACCATGCTCATACATATCATCAGCATTACCATGGTCTGCAGTGATTACCATTACACCACCTACCTTATCGATAGCTTCCTTTAATCTACCAATCTGCAAATCCATTCCTTCCATTGAACAAACAACGGCTTCAAATACGCCTGTATGACCAACCATATCTCCATTTGGATAGTTAAGTTTGATGAAATCCCACTTTCCAGACTCAATCTCTTCGATGACTCTATCTGTGATCTCAGCACACTTCATCCAAGGTCTCTGTTCAAATGGAACCTTATCAGAAGGAATCTCGCAATATTCTTCGAGCTTGTCATCAAACTTACCAGACTTATTTCCATTGAAGAAATATGTTACATGTCCGAACTTCTGTGTCTCTGAAATAGAGAACTGCTTTACTCCTGATGCACATAGATATTCAGCCATTGTTCTGTCGATTGCAGGAGGAGAAACCAAGTATTGGTGAGGGATATGCAAGTCTCCATCGTATTCCATCATTCCTGCATACTCTACATTAGGTCTTCTCTTTCTATCGAACTCTGTTAGGTTCTCTGCTTCGAATGCCTTTGTGATCTCAAGAGCTCTATCTCCTCGGAAGTTAAATAGAATTACAGAATCCCCATCTTCGATAGTTCCAACAGGTTTTCCATTCTCTGCAATAACAAATGGAGGTAGATCCTGGTCGATAGCGCCTGTTTCCTCTCTGAGAGTTACAATTGCGTCGTGAGCTGAAGCAAATTGTCTTCCTTCTCCAAGAACATGTGTCTCCCAACCCTTCTTGACCATATCCCAATTGGCATTGTATCTGTCCATTGTGATAACCATTCTTCCGCCACCGGATGCAATCTTTGCATCAAATGTTCCGTCAGCAGAAAGCTCTGCTAGGAATTCTGCAAATGGATCAAAATAATCGAGAGCTGACATCTCTCCTACATCTCTTCCATCAAGGAGAGCATGAACTCTTACTCTCTTAACACCCTCTTTCTTTGCTTCAACAACCATTGCCTTTAGGTTATCGATATGAGAGTGGACGTTTCCATCAGATAATAAGCCGATGAAATGTAGTGTTGAATTATGCTCTTTGACATTATTGATTAGCTTCTTCCAAGTATCTCCCTGATACATAGCACCTGACTCAATGGAGTTAGCAACCAGCTTTGCACCCTGTGCAAATACTCTTCCGCAACCCATAGCATTGTGTCCTACCTCAGAGTTACCCATATCAGCATCTGAAGGAAGTCCTACTGCCAAACCATGTGCCTTTAGCTTTGTCCATGGAGCTATTTGATATAGCTTCTCAAGATTCTTTGTATATGCAGATGCAACAGCATCTCCATCTTTGTACTTTCCGAATCCAACGCCATCCATAATGACTAGCATCACAGGTCCCTTGCGCTGAATCTTGACACTCTTTTGTAGTGCATCAACCATATTATTTCTCCTTATTTACTCTTTCAATTGGCTTTGTTGCTTCCTCAAGCCAAGGTTTTGTCTCTTCAAATACATAATCTATCAACTGACTACGAATCCATTCATGGTATAGATTGATCTGCTGAAGCTCTGAATCTGTTAGATATCTTGTATCGATCAATCTTCTCTCATAAGGAACCATTGATAGTGTTTCAAATGAATAGAAAGCTCCAAATTCTGTTTCAACATCATTCTGGACAACAATCAGGTTCTCGATTCTGATTCCATGTCTTCCTTCTTTATATACTCCTGGCTCATCAGAAAGAACCATTCCTTGCTCAAGATCTACATCTATAAGGGCACTTGAAATACGAGCAGGTCCTTCATGAACATTGAGTCTGCATCCAACTCCATGTCCTGTTCCATGGAAATAGTTCATTCCTGCAGTCCATAGATATTGGCGAGCGAGTATATCTAGCTGAACGCCCTTTGTTCCATGAGGAAAACGCTGTCTAGCAAGAGCAAGATGTCCCTTTAGAACGAGTGTATAATCTCTCTTCTCCTCTTCGCTTGCATCGGAGCCAAATAGAAGTGTTCTTGTAAGGTCTGTCATACCAAATTCAAACTGGCTACCAGTATCCAAAACAAGAAGTCCCTGACAATCAATCTTCTTGTCGCTTTCTGGAGTTGCTGAATAGTGACACATAGCACCATGCTCTCTGAACCCTGAGATTGGGCCAAATGATGGTCCAAGATAGCCTTCCATCTTCTTTCTTTCAGCTTCGAAACGTTCTGAGATCTGAATTTCTGAATATGTACCAAGAGGATCGATATTAGCCATGAAGTTAGCAAAAGCAATACCATCCAAGAAGTGAGCTCTTCTCATTCCCTCAAGCTCTGCAGGATTCTTTCTTGCTTTCAAATCTGTTGTAATATCACGACCTTGGATGTTTTTCTTCTTCAATAGATATGGAGCAAATGCATAAGCAGTCTTCTCTGGACAATAGTATCCTGATCTCTGTCTTGTAAGCTCTGAAATGATCAATGAAATCTCGTTATAGTCTCGTAGCTCGAATACTTGTTCAACTTTTGCCTTTAACTCTTTATCGAATCTCTTTGGATTTGTAAAGAGTATAGCTTTATCAAGAGATACATATGCATATGATACAAATACAGGATTGTACGCAATGTCATCAGCTCTTAGATTTGTAAGCCATGCGATATCATCAATAGATGAGATCAGAGTCCAATTGGCATCCTTTTGTCTAAGCTTCAAACGAACGATATTGACCTTTGCAGCTGCAGTAAAACCTGCATAGTCATCTCTCATCTCGACACAAGGAGAGAATGGAACAGCTGGTCTATCTGTCCAGATAGAATCCAATAAGTCCGGAGTTGAAACAAGTTTGATATTCTTTTCCTTGAGATCTTTCTCAATGCGCAAGAAATCCTGAATTGAGATTGTCATTCCCTCAACGCCGACAATAGCTTTCTTAGGCATATTGTTCTTTAGCCACTCATATGGAGTTGGTACTCCAGGCATAGCAAGCTTTAGCATTTCAAACTCACTGCCCTGTATTTCAGCTGCAGCTTGAATGAAATATCTGGAATCAACCCACAATAACGCTTTGTCCTTTGTGATAATAACAGTGCCTGCAGAACCAGTAAATCCTGAAATAAATGCTCTTGTTCTCCATCTTGGTGCTACATATTCACTTTGATGAGGATCTGTTCCTGTAATCAGATAGGCATCAACGCCTATCTTTTCCATCTCAACTCTTAGCTTTTTGACTCTTTCGTTTATCATATTGTTCCTTCTTGTTGTTTCTAATTAATGATACAGATAATATCAAGGCTATTCCTGCGACAATCATTATAAAGCAATATACTTGCCCTTTCGATATATTAAGAGCAGATTGAAATAACGCTATATTGTCACTCTTTTCGCCCCAAGCAAACACGTATCCTATGTTTCTATCTGGCTGTCTAAAGTATTCTACTATAAATCTACCTAAACCATAGCCAATGAAATAGCTACCCATCACTACTCCATCAGCCCACTTGTGTTTGATCTTCAATGGTCTGACAACAAACCAAAGAATGAAAAATAGCAACACGCCTTCTACAAGGGCTTCATATAATTGAGATGGATATCTAGGGAGATTTACATAGTCTCCGAGAGTATATGTTATACCTAAGGAATCACATGCATTACGTACCCATTCAAGTTTGGTTGAAAACTGTTCTGCAGCAGGGAATATCATGCCACCTTTCATGGCAACTCTGCCATACAGCTCTCCATTGAAGAAGTTTCCCAAACGACCAAAGGTATAACCAAGAGGAATGGCAGCTGCAAGCATATCTGCAATAAGAAAGAAATTGTACTTTTTCTTTTTGCAATAAATTAAAACAGCTAGAACTAATCCAATAACTCCTCCATGAAAAGACATGCCTGGAAGTCCAACAAAATGACCATTTTCAAATGGCCAGAAGAACATCCAAGGATGTGTTAGATAATATACTGTATCTGAATAAAACAGGCAGGAACCTATACGTGCACCTATCAAGAGACCTAGAATGCTCCAAAAAAACAGATCTGATACTTCGTCAGTAGTCATCTCAATCTGCCCATCATGCTTGCTTTCATATCGAAATAATACGAACGCAAACGCAAACGCAACTAGGTACATCACTGCGTACCATCTAACGGGAAGGCCTGGAATAACATAAGGAGAAATCCATGCTGGATATTGCACAAATAGCACCATAGCAAAAGTTTACTTCTTTACTGTATTTTTTACAATTGTGTTGTTTTTGCGTAGCTTGGAATTCTCAATAGGAATTATGTGAAAAAGTAATTAATATATATCCATGAAAAAGAAATCTTTCTTTATTGTACTGTTATGTTGTTGCCTTCAATTTGTATCGGCAACATCTATTGTCGATAGAATAATATCCCCATTAAACAAGACCAAAAGCACTACATCGATCAACAACATGGTTTATTCCATAAAGAATCTCTATTCATATCTAGATGAGAACTTTCTCTACGATATTGATGATGAAGAGATGCAATATGAGCTGATAGAAGCAATGGTTAATAGTTTGGGTGACCCCTACTCTTATTTTGTAAGACCCGAGGATGCTGAAGAGTATCAAGAAGGAAACGAAGGGCAATATGTAGGTATCGGAACATACCTAACAAAGGCAAACCCTGAATACTATGATCCAGAAGATCCTGAAACATACATGGTTATAATCACATCACCTTTCCCAGGAGGACCTGCTGACAGAGCAGGATTAAGAGCTAAGGATATGATCAGTGCTGTTAATGGCGAGGATATATCAAAGCTATCTGCAAATGAAGCATCAAAGCTAATAAGAGGAAAAGCTGGCGAGCCTATTACCTTGACTGTGCATAGAGGAGAATCTGTATTTGATATTACATTGATGCCAGAGGTTGTAATCACACCTACATGCGAATGGCAAATGCTTGATGATAACATTGCATATTTAAGAATATTGCAATTCAGTCAGACAACATTTGATAGTGTTTATGATGATATTAAGGAAATTCTCAACAGTGGTGCTAACAGTTTGATCATTGATTTGAGAAATAATGGCGGTGGTGTTGTTGATTCTGCTCTATCAATTGCAAACATGTTTGTAAAGGAAGGAACTCTTCTCACAACTGGATTCAAGAAAGGATCTAGCAATCAAGATACTGTCTATTCTGCAACAAACTATCTGGTAGTTCCTGAAGAAATGCCTGTTGTGGTTCTTACAAACCAAGGAACTGCTTCTGCTAGTGAAATCCTCACAGCAGCCCTCAAAGAGAATAACAGAGCTACTGTAATAGGCTCCAAATCTTTTGGAAAGGGAATAATGCAACACGTCATTCCTTATATGAATGGATACTTGAACGTAACTGTAGCCCACTACTACACACCAAATGGCAATGATATCCACGAAATTGGAATCACTCCTGATATTGAAATAAACGAGCCAGAATTTACAGATGAAGAGATCAACGCTTATGCAGATTTCCTAAAGAGCGAAAAGATCAAAGCGTGGAAGGAAGAATATCCAGAATATACAAAGGAAAACATTGAAGCATTCGCTCATGCAAACGAGAACAGCGGTGTTCCATATTCTCTTTTGTGTGTTTTGATGCGTAATGAGTACATATATTCACTCGATTATGATAAACGCCCTATTGCTGATACAGATTTTGACACACAACTGAAAGGTGCTGTTGACTATCTAAAGGAAACAAAATGAGAGTATTTCTTTTAAGTCCTACTTTTTCTGGAGAGAGTCTATACTCTCTAAAAAGCAAGGAAAGGCAATATCTGAATAAGGTTCTGCGTCTTGATGTTGGTTTTGAATTTACAGCAAAGGATCATGATGACAACTATTTCAAAGCAACTTTGATCGATCCTGATACGCTATCATTAGAGCCTACAGACAACCCAGAAGCTACTCTTTTGGATAATCTTTCTGGATATAAAGGTCCTTTTGCCCAAATTGATATGTATATTTCAATTCTCAAAGGCAAGAAAAATGAATTAGTTGTAAAAGCCCTTACAGAAATTGGTATTTCAAGGATTGTATTGGTTCAAAGCCAATATGTTCAGGAAAAAAACTTTACATCTCACCAAAGAGAAAGACTTGAAACAATACTGAAGGAAGCTGTTCAGCAATCTGGAGCTAAAGCACCTAGCTTAGAAGGACCTGTTTCTTTTGAAGAAGCTATCTCAAATGCAAATGGAGATATTCTCATAATGCATCAATCAAAGATAACAAAAACGAAATCCTTGAAAGATATATCTCTTTCTCTTGAGAGACCAATATCTGTTTTAATTGGACCAGAGGGTGGTTTTTCTGATGAAGAATGCAATCTAGCAATAGAAAGAAATGGAACTCCAATACTTTTGAATACAAATATCCTAAGAGCAGAAACAGCAAGCATATATACAGCTTCTGCATTACAAACTCTTCTTCAATGATAATTAAAAAGCAACTAGAATTAACAAGAGCCCTCGATTGATATCTTGGGCTCCTGGTTTTGTTTACTCTCTTAACGAAGAGATTCTATTGTCTTAGTATCGAGATTCGTATACTTGGAAATCAATGCAATATCTAGCTTATCTTCAAGCATACGCCTTGCAGTTGCAATTTTTTCAGCATCAATGCCTTCGGCTTTGCCTTCTTCTCTACCTAAGGCTTTGCCATTGGCAAGGAGCTTCTCCGCCTCCTCCTTGTGATATTCCATGAACTCTTCGTGAACTTCTCCGTACATAGGGCCACCGTCGAGTAGACAATCTCGACCCTCCTTTCATAATTTATTTATAGTGAAAGGCTAGTCTGTTGCCCCTCACAGAACCGTACGTGCAGTTTTCCCGCATACGGCTCTTCAAACATCCATTCGGTTTCA
>CAKQTE010000119.1 GCA_934276485.1 uncultured Spirochaetales bacterium
GAGGAAATTGCAAAAGTCAAATCTCGTGAAGAAATATACAGATTTTGGTGCATGATTATGCACTTTTATAGAGTCTGGGGCCTGCTTGTTGCATGTTTATTGCAACGCTAGTAGGTCCTTTTTCATAATAGGGAACCAATGGTTATGAAAAGAATGGCCAAGGATTTGGCCTAATGAGCGCAATGTGTGTTTTTGTTGTTGTCGATTGAGGTTATGCAGCCTGAATCTTTTGTTCCTCAATAAGCCTGTTCCTGATCTTCTTGATGGTCAGCAACAGCACAGAGAGCTGCAGATCAAACAATGAGCATCTGCCCCTTGAATAGAGCTTTGGGGGAAGGAAGCAATCCTTGAGTTCGCTGTTGGTCCTCTCCACGGTTGTCCTCGATCTGTATCTGATCTTCTTTGCGGGGTCCATCTCCGGCTTGACTCCATTCCTGTCAGCCTTGAAGTCGATGACGGGAACAACGCCAAGCTCCATCGCAAACGATTCTATGTCGTTGCTGGAATAGCCTCCATCCATGAGTGAATAGAGAAACGTGCATCTTTCGTTTGCAAGCCTGAGAAGTGGTATGGCAACCCTTGAGTCGTGGACGCATGCTCCTGAGACGAAGAACGAAACCGGTATTCCCAGATCATCAACTGCAAGATGGACCTTGTAGCCAATCCTCCATTGCATATGCCCCTTTGAGTTCTTCTTACCGGTTATCGAGCATCCATCTTCAAGCGTTGCAAGGAATCGGCTTGGAGCTCCATGCTTTTCGAGTTCTTCAATCCTTTTCTCTTCAGCGACCCTATCCTTGTATTCGCGTTCCTCATCCGAACCCTTTTTCTTCCTTCCTCTCTTCATCTTCTCAGGCTTTTCCCTTGCTATCGGCTTCTCCCTTGCATCTATTGGAGTCGAATCTATGGAGAGGTTGCAGACAAGGCGTGTGGAGTAGAACTCGCTCACGATTGCCTCATGCATCGAATAGACATCAATGACATCGATGAGCTCTTTTGTTCTCCTGCTCATGACGGATTCGCTTGGAATCCTTGATAGCCCAACGATCTTCCTGATGTTCGGGTTACCGTTCATGAACTCTATGGCCATCTTGACGTTGCTCTGCTTGAAGAACAGCATAACAACCCTTACGGCAAGGATGTCGACAAGCCTGAATCCCCTTCTTCCGAAGCTGTTCTCCTCGAACACGCTTGCAGGGAGGAGATGGAGCACCATGTTCCATATTGCTGCAAACTCAGCCTCTTTCTTGGAAAGCTCCACTGAAAAAGATGCTGGAAGGTCTGAGAAATCGAAGAGAAGTGGTTGAAGAGATGTTAGATTGGAAGTAGTATTTGAATACATTTAATTTTTCCTCCTTTGTGCGTGGTTTTTTTTGGTAATTTAATTATAGCACAAAGGAGATTATTTTCATATACCAAATACAATTAAATACACAAATTAATCATATTTTCGATATTGGCTAAAAAATCAGGACTGGAATGCTTCTAAAATCCCTGTCCTGTATATTTATTCATGCCTTATGTTCCTGGTGGACTTTTGCAATTTCCTCAAAAATAACAATATTTTAACAGGAAAGGGAATTAAGTTTAAGAGAAGCTCTGAAGATGATGATTGTTGGATTTGCCCAAAATGTAATACATTGCATTTATCTCATTCAAAAGGTATTTGTTCATTCTGTGGCGCAAAGCTTTCTCAATCAAGCAAAGTTAAAGATAAAAAAAGTAATTTCTACTTGGACAAAAATGATATTACAAGATTGCATTGTGAGGAATTAACCGGACAAACAAATACTAATGATAGGTTATCACGACAGATGAACTTCCTAGGAATGTCGTTTGATGAAAAGGAGAGAAGATTTGATACGATAGATTTACTATCTGTTACAACTACAATGGAAGCTGGTGTCGATATTGGTTCTCTTTCTGCTGTAATGCTTGGAAATTTTCCCCCTCATAGATTTAACTATCAACAAAGAGTTGGTCGTGCGGGACGAAGAGGACTACCTTTGTCTCTTGCTTTGACTATAGCGAAAGTAAATAGTCACGATCAAACACACTATTCAAAACCAGAATTGATTGTTAGTGGAAATAGTACATCCCCATATATTGATAAAAAGAGCACTGAAATTCTTAAACGAATTATCGTTAAAGAGATTCTGTATAATGCATCTTTATCTATTTCTCAGCTAGATAGAGAAAAGGGTAGTGCTCATGGTAATTTCGGAAAGATTAAAGAATGGGATTCTCTGAAAGGTAGGTATCGAGAGTGGATCAAGAATAATTCAGACATGATTGATCATTTTTTTGATATATATTCCATTAAAGAGTATTTTGAAGAGAGTGATGGAAAAACTCTTTCTGATCTAAGAGATGAAATTTTTACAAGATTGATTTCTGAAATTGATGAAATCGTGAAAAAACCAGAATTTACTCAATTGGATTTGAGCGAGAGACTTGCATCTGGTGGATTATTGCCAATGTTTGGATTTCCAACAAGAATTCGAACACTATATGAAAAGGATCCTAAATCGCAGGTAAATCAGGAATCTATTCAAAGAAATGAAGATATGGCATTAAACACATTTACTCCAGGCTGTGAAATTGTAAAAGATAAAAAAGTCTATACGGCGAATGGTTTTGTTGATTATGACTACATGCAAAGAAAACCAAAGAGGAAGAGTGGCTTAGTTAGATTAAAGGATTCTGTTCTTTACACATGCCCTGTATGTGGATTTACTGAACTACGAAGTAATAATGAAAAAATTAATGAATGTCCTGTTTGTCATAATAAAGGAATTCAGGCATTTGAAGATGTTAACACACCGTTAGGGTACAAAGCCAAAAGCAATCAAAAAGATTTTGATGGCAACTTCGCTTGGGTTCCTAATAAAACGGTTACTAATATTGATAACGAAGCTTCAAAGATAGAACCTCATTTGATAAAAGGTTCGAATGTATTGTTGGGTAATAATAAAGTTCCTAAGCAAGGTTTGGTGCATACAATTAATACGAATAATGGATTCTGCTATAAAATTGCACATAAAAAGGACATAACAGACCCTGCTGAATATTGTATCAATAATGTATCAAATTCCAGTATTCACAATGACTATGATGAATCATCAATTAGAGATATTTGTTTGATTTCTACAAAAGTGACGGGTGTTCTTCAAATTATGCTATCTGATACAAATGATAATGTTAGTTTATCTCCTCAATTCAATAATACGTATCAAATTGATTATATAAAAAGTGCTATTGTCTCTTGGGGCATTTTGTTAAGAAAATGCATGACAAATTATATCGATATTGATTGTTCTGAATTAAATGTTAATTACTTCTTAACAATTAGACAAAATAGAATTTGTCCTGGATTATATTTTACTGAGCAATTAGAAAATGGTGCTGGATATACATCTCATCTTGCAGAATTAGCTGAAGATCATTGTTCTGTTTTTAACAAAGAAATATTAGGAGCCATGTTGCCTGGTGGAAGTATTTATAATGATTTGACTTCTGCATCTCATATGGATGAGTGTGATTCTTCTTGTTATGACTGCCTAAGAGATTATGGTAACCAAGAGCTTCATAGCATATTAAATTGGCGATTAGGTTTAGATATCGCTAGAATCTCTGAGGATAAATCTTTTGTTCCATCATTAGATAGTGAATACTGGACACCATTAAGGAGATCTGTATTTAGTCAAATTATTTTAAGTGAAAAATTAGATGTCACACTTTGTAAAGATTATGAGGAGTTTTTGTTATTTAATAAGAAGGGAAGGAATTATATTGTTACACATCCTTTACTATCAAATAAAAAGATTAATGAATTCAAGAATACAATCAATGATACGAATTGCGTTGTCTTAACATTTATATCTGTTTTAAAAGTAGGCCGTCTATCAATAGTATGTTCCTAAGATGAATCCTGAGACAAGAGAGTATAAGTCATTTGCATCCCCAATGATAATGATCAATGTTCTCTCAAATCTTAGAACAGCCTTCTCTGATAAAGCCGATTGGATTACTCAGGAAATAAGGGATAAGATTGCAACAATAGAGAAATACAACTACAAGGAAGAACTGAAGGCAGTTCTAGAAGATGTAAACATAGATGGCTATGCTAGCCTCGATCACTTCGAGGGTAGCATAATCAATCCAGGACACGCTATCGAAGGCTCTTGGTTTATTCTCGATGAAGCGATCTATGAAGATGATGCTCACTATAGGGAAATGGCATTGAAGATTCTTGATTGGATGTGGGACACCGGTTGGGACAGAGAGTATGGTGGTGGAATAATCCAATACAGGGATGTGCTTGGAAAGAGTTTATCTGAATACCATCAGGATATGAAGTTCTGGTGGCCACAATGTGAGACTGTCATTGCTAACCTGATGGCATATCAAGTAACTCGTGATGAGAAATATTTAGAGAGATTCTTGATAGTCAACAACTATATTGAAAAGTACTTTGTCGATGCTGAATATGGCGAATGGTTTGGATACCTACATAGGGACAACACGCTTGCGACTAGCATCAAGGGCAATATCTACAAAGGACCATTCCATATTCCTAGAATGTATATGAAGAGCATAGAGATTATGGATGAGATGCTTAAAGGGTAGGTGAGTAAAGAAATACCGGCTGACATCTATCTTCAGCCGGTACGATGAAAGCGAGTGTTAAGTTTATATATCAATTTTCATTCTCAATTTCTTTCATTGCATCGATTCTTGCTTGATGGCGAGGTAGCCCTGTATATTTTCCAAATAGGAATGTTTCAATGATTAGTTCTGCTTCATCAGCAGTTAGAAGCCATGCTCCAAGACCAAGTATTCTCGCATCATTATGTTCTCGTGCCATAAGTGCAGTGAATCTTGTATAACATAGAGCCGCTCTAGCACCTTTGACTTTGTTGCAAGCCATTGTAATACCTTGGCCAGTACCACAAATTACAATTGCTCTATCAAAAGTTCCATTTACAACTGCTTTTGCTGTCTTTTTTGCATAAAAAGGATATTCTCCTTCTTGAGAGGAATCACAGCCATAGTCTGTGATGTCATATCCTTTGTTTTTAAGTCTCTTAAAGAGTTCCTGCTTCAAATCATATCCTGATAAATCTGATGCAATTACAAGCTTAAGCTGTGTTTCCATGTCATTTCCTCCTATTCGTTGATAAATTCATTGAGTTTTTTGATGCTTTCACAAATACCTTCAGGTTGTCTGAATACTGTAAAAATACCAGCAACAGCAGCATCTGCTCCAAGCTTTTTTAGATCCCTTGCTCGTTCTTTTGTTACACCACCATCAACATTAATGATGTAGTGATAGTTATTATCTTTTTTGAGTTTTACTAAGGTGGAGACTTTATCATAAACAATTGGATTAAATGGTCTTCCATAATCTCCGGGCGTTACACTCATTAAAAGAATCTCATCTAATTGGGCTAGGTAAGGAGATATAGAGTCGATATCATCTTCTATATTGACCATTAAACCGACTTTCATTCCTGTTTTTTTGACTTTTTTAATGTAATCATCAACGTTTGATACATTTGATGGATGTACTACAAAATAGTCAGAACCAACAGATGCACATTTTGCAATGAAATCGCATGGATTTGTTACCATTAAATGTGTTTCTAATATTAGATCTTTACTTAAAGCTCTAAGCTGTTTTATATGGTCGAAGTTCAAACAAAAGTTTGGAACATCATGGCCATCCATTATATCGAGATGTAAAAAGGTAATTCCACCTTTCATCAATTCTCTTACATCTCTTTCTAAGTTGAGTATGTCTCCACATGATAAGCTAGCTGCATGTATCATTATTCACCTCGTAAGAAAATTCCGGAAAGATAACAGTATCATTTCCATAAATATAGATTTGTGATTAACCCTGAGAAATGAATTCTCTGGTAAACTTAGTACCTATACGAGATACACCTAATTGGATGAATTGTTCAGCATCTTTTCTAGTTTTAATGCCGCCTGAAGCTTTAATCTTGACATTAGGTCCTATGTTTTTCTTAATTAACTTGATATCTTCAAATGTAGCTCCTCCATTAGAGAAACCAGTTGACGTCTTAACATAATCAACATTTGTTTCTGTTATTAGTTTGCAAAGCTTAATTTTTTCTTCTTCATTAAGTTCGCTTGTTTCGATGATTATCTTTAATGGGATATTTCCACAGGCTTTTTTAAGTTCTATGAATTCATTTTTTACGTAATCCCAATTCTTGTTTTTGACTTCACATTGATTTACAACAGCGTCAATTTCTGTTGCGCCATTTATAATTGCATCCTTGATTTCAAATACTTTTGTTTCTGTGGTTGCATCTCCTCGTGGAAATGATATACATGAAGAAATTTCCATATCAGAATTGATACTTGAAAAATAATCTCTTGCACGTTTTACATAGTTTGGAGAGATTGCCATGCATGCACAATTGTGTTGTGCAGCGAAATCCAATTCTTTTTTTAACTCTTCCCAAGTAAGAGTTGAGGATAGAGCTGTATGATCTACTTTTTCAATGATTTCGTTATCTGTCATTTTAAGTGCATCCTTTTTGTAAAAAGAACTCTTCCGCCGCTTAACAGCGGAAGAGAAATAGTTAAATGGATTGATAAATATTGGGAGTATAACTATTTATTAGAAAACAGCGTCTGGATTATAGAATTCCTTAACGTTGCTTGCATCAATCTTTGCACTCTCAAGCATTAGATTGTCATTGCACTTGCCTGTTGTTAGGTAATCCATTGCGATATCAAGAGCATACTGGATCTCAACAATCTTTCTAACTGTGCCATATAGCTCGCCAGCCATGATTGATTCTAGAGCATCTTTCTGTCCATCAACACCAACTACTGTAACACCAGTCTTACCAGCATCTTTTAGAACCTTACATACGCCAAGTGCCATTTCATCATTGTGGCAGAATACACCTGTGATGTCTGGGTTAGCCTGTAGAATGCTCTCAAATACGTCAACTGCCTGTACTCTCTGGAAGCTTGCTGGAAGGTCTGCTACAATCTGGATTTCAGGATATTTAACGATATCTTCCATGAATCCCTGCTGTCTTGCGATTGTTACTGCTCCTCCTGGAGTTCCTTCGAGAATAGCAATCTTTCCCTTTGTACCCATACCTTCAACAAGAAGTTCTACACCTGTCTTTCCTGCTTGGATATCATCGTTGATAATCTGAGATACCTGTACACTTGGATCTGTTAGAGTTCTATCGAATGCAATTACTGGAATTCCAGCGTCTTTTGCTTGCTGTAGTACACCTACTAGAGTAGGAGACTGATGAGCTGCAACAAGAATTATATCAACTTTCTTTGCAATCAAATCTTCAAGATCTGCAATCTGCTTATCAGCCTTAAGCTGTCCATCTGTAACAATTACTTCTACATTTGGATTGTCTTTTAGCCATTCATCAATAAGAACGTTTGCTGCTTTTCTGATAGGGTGTGTCATTGTTGGCTGTGAGATACCAATAACCCACTTGTTTTCAGGTGTTCCTTTTGCTGCCTTTTCTCCTGATCCCTGTGCGAAAACAGCTGATACTGTTAGCAATAAAACTAATGCGAGTACGAGTAGTTTCTTCATTTATTTTTTCTCCTTTTTTATGCCATTTATGGCTTTTATGCTCTTCTTCTTGAACTTGAAATAATTACTGCTGTAAGAATAATTATTCCCTGTATAACCTGTTGGATTTGATATGGTGCACCTAAGAGGTTCATTGTGTTGTTGATAATCTGAATGATGAAGATACCGATGATTGTATAAAGGATACTTCCTCTACCACCACTCATCTTTGTTCCACCAACTACTACAGCAGCTACAACAAACATTCCTAGAGCAGTTCCTGCATTAGGGTCTCCGCATAGAGATCTTGAATACATGAAGATACCAGCTAAAGCAGCACATGTTCCTGAGATTGTATATGCCATGATTCTTACCATGTTTACATTGATTCCTGAGATGTAACATACTTCTTCGCTTCCGCCTAATGCGAAAATATATCTTCCAAGCTTTGTTTTCTTTGATAGAAAATAGAATAGAATATAGAAACAGATCAATATGATGAACATGATTGGGATTCCACATAGCTTACTTGTAGCTAAGTTCTTGAATATCAAATATTTATTCATCAATAATGTACCATCTACGATTACTGTTCTACTGTCAGAAAAGAGTAGGGCAAGACCAAAACAAACAACCTGCATTCCCATTGTTACAACAAAGGATTCAATCTTCCAGATGCTTAGGATTGTTCCATTACAGAATCCAATGAATGCGCCGGAAAGAAGAACAACTAGAACAATTGCCCAAATTGGCCATTCGTGTTGCATAAGAACAGCTGTTAAAACAGTTGTCATTGAAATGTTACCAATAATGGAAAGGTCGATGTTTCCTGTTAGAATAACGACAGTCATTCCTAAGGACGCAAATCCAAGAACTGTAACCTGTCTTAATAGATTTTGGATGTTTACTTTTGAAAGAGATGCGCCTCTTGTTGCAATTGCCGCAATAAGTACAATTACAATTAGACCAAGTAGTGTTCCATATTTTGAGATAGCTCTTCTAATATCTGTTTTTTGTGAAAGTAGTTTGTTGTTCATTGTTTAATCCTTCATTGAATATTCTGCAATTGTAGATTCTGATATCTGATCTTCTGCAAGTTCTGCTTTAATCTGACCATTACGCATTACATAGACTCTATTGCTTAATCCAATAATCTCTGTCATGTCAGAGCTTATGAGCATGATGGCAACTCCTTGTCTTGCGAGATCGTCGAGGATGTTATAGAACTCTTGCTTTGTTCCAACATCAATACCTTTTGTAGGTTCATCACAAATAAGAATTTTCGAATCTGTTAATAACCATTTTGCAAGAATTACCTTTTGTTGGTTTCCTCCTGATAAGTATTGAACTTCCTGCTCAGGGCTAGGGGTCTTGATATTAAGATCCTTAATTCCTTTTGCAATAGCTGCATCTTCTTTTTTCTTACAGATAAATCCATATTTGCAATATGCAGAGAGGTTAGCAAAAGAAATGTTCATACCAACACTTTTTACCTGGATTGCACCAGTTTTCTTTCTGTCCTCAGTTACAAATGCAATTCCATGATTGATAGCATCTTTCGGTTTCTTGATTACAACTTCTTGTCCTTTTATAAAGATTCTTCCAGAGCTTTTCTTTCGGCATCCAAAGATTGATTCTGCAATTTCACTTCTTCCTGCGCCAACAAGACCAGCAAAGCCTACAATTTCTCCTTCTCTGATATAGAAGTTTGCGTTTTGCGCATGGTCGTTTGTAAGGTTTTCAACTCTAAGTGCAACTTTACCGATTTTTCTGTCTTTTGGTCTGAATACCTTTCCAATATCTCTACCAATCATCAAAGAGACAATTTTATCAACATCTAATTCTGCAACACTCTTTGTATCTACATGGTGTCCATCCTTAAATACTGCGATATAGTCTCCAATGACAAACATTTCCTTCAACTTGTGAGATACATATATGAATGTCTTGCCTTCTTTCTTTAGTCTATTAATCAGATCAAGTAGAACTTCAACCTCAGAGTCTGTAATAGAGGAGGAAGGCTCATCAAGAATCATTAGCTTAGCATTTCTTGAATATGCTTTAGCAATCTCTACCATCTGAGATTGTGAGCTGGTTAGGTTAGCTACAATATCTTTTGATTTAATTGTGAGTTGAAGCTTCTTAATAATTTCATCAGCATCAGCATACATCTTCTTGTAATCAACAAGACCATGTTTCATTGGAAATCTTCCAAAGAAGATATTTTCTGCTACTGTAAGATTTTCAAGTAGTTTGTGTTCTTGGTGAACAACGGAAATTCCTGCATTTAGAGAATCAATGGGAGTCTGGAAATTGCATTTCTTTCCATCAAACCAAATCTCTCCTTCTTCAGGGATATATATACCTGACAATACTTTTATCAAAGTAGATTTACCAGCACCGTTTTCACCTGCTAAGCATAATACTTCCCCCTCATCGACTGATAAATTAATATCAACCAATGCTTTTACTCCAGGAAAGGATTTGGAAACATGCTTTACCTCAAGCAATTTACCCAAAATGATCCTCCTTTTTTTCTGTAAACGTTTACATTTTTTTCATATAAACATCTACATCGATTTATACCTATATTCTTTATACGAGTTTTTACCGTTGTCAACTAAATAATTAGCTATTATTTAGGGGTGCGCCAGTTCGGTGTACATAATCTAACTCGGTGAGAGTCCGAGTCTGGTAAAGCCTAGCAAGCAACCGGTACATAGCCTTGGAGTCTAGCTCGTGAGGGCGGATTTAAGCGTAGGCAGTGGAGTGTGAGAGCTGCAATGCGAAAGCGTGAAGCGATTCAGCCCCGTAAGTAATATAGAGCGGAAGCCGATGTTCTCT
>CAKQTE010000120.1 GCA_934276485.1 uncultured Spirochaetales bacterium
GCAGCTCCTTTTTTTCACTCGAGTCGAAAACTCATTAAATCCTATCAACCCTTGGGTTCAAAACATTCGTTCCAGAACTTGTAGAGGCCTTCTGTTAACTGTTTTCAAGTTTCATGCGTAGCTACTACATCCAATTGCCATCATAAGTTGTAAGAAAATGAATGATAGTTTATTATTTTTTTGTTTGAGGAGAAGATGATGAGTAACAAAATAATCCTACATGCTACAGACCTTGATGGATATCTAACAGAAAAAGACAAAAAAGATATTGAGAAGATATCAACACTATACAATAAAAGCCTTGCTTGCTGCTCGGCATATGACAAGGATCATAACGACAAGGAAGCAGTTAACAATCTTGTTGATTCTGCACGCGAGATCGGACACGAGCTTGAGAAAATCACAAAGGACAACAAGAGAATCCACACATATTGCTTCGAGACTCCTAAAGAGATGCAGGGAGAGGCATCAAGAATCATTGCACGCCTTCGTAATCCAGAAACAGATCACGAGGAATTTTTGTATTATATCCAAAGAGCATATGAGTTGATGTTTGCGCACTCCTTTGCAGATCAATGTCTTTCAAAAAAGAGATCAATCATTCAGATTACTCCTGTAACCAATCCTGTTCAAAACTATGCTGTACATAGAATTCCAGATATTGATGATATGGCTCACAACGCTGTAATGTGCGTTATGCTTCGTGGAGCCCTACTTCCATCAATGATCATTTCAAAGGAAATCCAGGACTATTCTTCTGATGACCACATCACACCATTTGCTCTCTTTAAGATCAAGAGAGATGAGTCCAGAAAGGAAAGCAACATGGATTATATCCTTGATTTGGATAAGTCCTTTTTTAAACTAGAAGACCTAGATGGGAAGGACTTGATCTTTGCAGATCCAATGAACGCAACCGGTGGTTCTCTTGTTACAATCGTTAAGTATCTAAAGGATCAGGGAATAAAACCAAAATCAATCAAGTTCATCAATGTAATCTCTGCTTTAAAAGGAGCTTTGAGAATCACAAGAGCTATTGAAGAAGCTGAGATCTACACACTATGGATGGATCCTGTACTAAATGATTCTGCATATATTCTTCCAGGTCTTGGAGATGCTGGCGATAGACTCAATGGAGTGGATCCAAAGGATAACCCTAGAAACATTCTGCAGCTTATTGCAGACTATGGAACAAACATCGTTAACCTATATAGAGATCAGGTAAGAGAAATTGAAAATACTGTTCTTGGTTAGCTTAATCATTCCAATCCTATTCTCCTGTACTACCACCTCCGATAATGAAATCATCAGAGGTGGATACTCAAAATATGGATTGGAGGCCCAAGAATATTACATCAATAGTGATGTTAAAAGCCCTAGAGTTCTATATAACCTTGCATACTCATATCTAGAGACAGATGATTTCGATAGCGCTCTTGAGTGTGCAACAACTGGTCAGGAGTTATATCCAGAATATCTACGATTCTACACTCTAGAAGCTTATTGCCATAAAAGACTCAATGATAAGAAATCCTATCAAGAAACACTGAAAAACATCATTGATATAGATCCCGGCTATATCGATATATGGGAAATACTTATCTCAAGTTTAGTTGAAACCAAGGACAAAGATAATGCAATAAAGTATGCAAAGGAACTATTGCAAATAGATCCAAGCAACAAAATTGCACTGAATGTTCTTTCTCTATATATCACTTTCTATCGTGATATCACAGGCTTTGAGCTTAATGAGAATAAAATCAGGGATATCCTTAAACAACAAGAGGAGAGATTATCTCTCTCCCCTACGCTTGCTAGATAAAAAAGTTATTTCAACTCATTTCCGCAACTGAATGCCATTGCTGCATTCTCTCCAAAGACTCTATAGCTCTTTGAAAATGAGTCATATAGAATTGGATCTAGCTTTGACATATCTGGCCTTCCATCAGTGAGAATAGAATCATCTGCATTAACGTTTACGATATTGAATACTACAGACTCCTCATCAATGATCTTATCAAGAGTACACTCAAGAGTTAGCTTGAACTCTTCAAATAGAGGTGCATCAACCTTTTCACTCTTTATATCATGAAGAGATGCAATCTTCAGCTTATCTGGATTGTCATTTGCAGAAACAAGTCCTACATAATCACTTGCAACCATTGTAGAGCGTGTTGCAAAGCTTATCGTAATGGCTTTTCTATCCAAAAGATTTGAGAAAGTCTTATGCCCTTTATCAATGCAAACAATAATCTTGTTCGTATTGTAAATGCCTCCCCATGCAGCTGTCATGGCATCAGCTTTTCCATCCTTGTCATAAGTGCCCAAAACCAATACAGGAAATGGCATACTCCAAGTTCTTGGTCCGAAATCAACTCTCATATCTTGCCTCCTAGAATTTAGAGCTCTCTTGACGAACTAGGCTATCACAAAGCTCGTTTCCATCAACTCCAGCGTGTCCTTTTACCCAAGACCAATTTACATGAAGAACAGAGTTAAGTTTATCTAGCTCAACCCAATACTCTTGGTTCTTTACAGCTGATCCTGATGCTGTTCTCCAACCTTTCTTCTTCCAAGAATGAATCCATGTTGTGATTCCATTTTTTACATATTGGCTATCTGTTAATATCTCAACAACAGATATATTGTTCTGAATGCAATATTTAAGAGCGTTGATAACAGCTGTAAGCTCCATCTTGTTGTTTGTAGTATTTGCATCCCCTCCGGATGAAGATGCAACCAAAGCCCCATCTTCATATGCTGCAAATGCCCATCCTCCTGGGCCAGGGTTTCCAAGGCATCCGCCATCTGTATATATATTTAACACTATCTTGCTCCTGTTTTCTTGATTATATGATATCCAAATTGAGTCTTAACTGGTCTGGAGATCGTTCCAGTGCCCATTCTTCTAACTGCATTTTCAAATGCAGGAACCATCTGACCTTCACCAAACCAACCCAAGTCTCCACCCTTAGATTTTGAAGGACAAGTTGAATATTGTCGAGCAAGAGATTCGAAAGATTCTCCTCTTTTAACTCTCTCATAAATCTTTTCTGCACTTGCTGCATCACGCACCAATATATGGGATGCCCTGAATTCCATTATTTTTCTCCTTTCAAGATCATTGATTTATAACTCTTGGTTTCAATCTCACGCTCATCTAGTCCGAATTTAGATAATAATGAATGAAGCTTTTTTCTGCATTCATCAATGAGTTTATCATCAGCATCAAAATCAATTAATGCTTCCATTTCAAGAAACCATCCAAGATCATTTACAGACAGAAGTTCTATATGAACACCATCATAGTTCCAATCCCAACCAGTTTTATATTTGTTGAAATGGAATGAATATCCCAATACAGAGAAGAATGCTATAGCATCCTCTTCTTTTGTATGTCCAAGATCCATCTCAAACTCGAGATTGTTCTCATCTCCATTAGCCATATTAGTATTCTTTTTGACAGTAGTTTCCAATGAACCATTGTTGTTTCTGACTCTGAGTCTTTGTCCTGATGAGTTAATAAGATAAGTATCAACCTTCTTAACAGACTTTCCTTCCCCACAGATAGAGTCAATTATTGATTTGGTTTTCTCATACTCATTTGCATGAGCCTTAATTTCAACTTCTCTCATATTGAGAATATTCTAAGAAAGATGGAAACAAGAGACAATAGAAAATCTAAAATAGCCCCCAAAGGGACTAGCATCATTGTCTTTTTAGATGAACAAAGCTTGAGGATAATTCTGAGTCTCGCTTGATAGGAATACCAATATGTATCAAGTTATGGGAATAGTATTCTTTACAATCCATATCTATGTACACACTCTCATCATTGATTCCTTTCAATTTTATATAAGAAATAGAATTACCATATAAATACTTTTCAGCAAATGCAAAGATTAATATATCCTTATTATAATTTGATACATATTCGATTGCACTAACGTCATCAATATAAGGATTTCCAATTCTATATGCTTTTCCTTCTGCAATGATATCTCTAATATCTTTATATATATCAACCCACTCTTTTGCTTTAGAAATTTCTTTGTCGCTATATTTTGATATATCAGCACCGATACCAAGGCCCCCACACATAGATACAATAAAACGATAATCAAGAGAGTATAGATCCTTTCCTGCATCTGTTACCCAACTCATCATGGATGATGGATTATAGAATTGCATTGCACTATATTGCATACGAATTCTTGAGTATGGATCAGTGTTGTCACTAAGCCAAAATTGATTAGCATATTGCATAATTCCAAGGTCAACTCTGCCACCACCTCCTGAGCATGTTTCAAACTCAACATGAGGAAATTCTTCTCTTAGGGTCTTCCATATTGAATACAATGATTCAACATGTTTATGCCATATCTCTCTTGAATCAGTATTTGCAAAAGAATCAGGATCTGTTATAGCTCTATTGAAATCCCACTTAATAAAGCTTATATCATTCTCACTTAAAAGAGTTCTCATAAAGGACAATATGTATCTCTTTACTTCTCTTTTGCCAATGTCCAATACATATTGATTACGAGCAAGTCTTGGCTCCACTCCTTCAATTGAGTATATCCAATCTGGATGAGTTCTATATAAAATACTATCTGGATTTACAGATTCCGGTTCCACCCATATTCCAAAATCCATTCCAAGTGATTTTACTTCTTGAATCAAATGGCCAAGCCCTTTAGGAAATTTGCTTGTGCTAACAAACCAATCTCCCAGCCCAGATTTATCACTGTCTCGAGTGCTGAACCAACCATCGTCTACAACAAATAGCTCTGTGCCTATTGATGCTGCTCTATTAGCTAGCTCTAGCTGATTCTCTTCATTTACATCAAAGCCTGTTGCTTCCCAGCTATTGTATAGCACTCTACATTTCTTTCTCTTTGGAATCAAATGTTTCCTTTGAAAATTATGCATCTCTTGCATTACGCTATCTTTTCCATATGGAGAATAAGCTAAATATATAGATGGAAGATATTTAATATCTCCAGACTTTAAGGATAAGAGATTGTCAAAAGAATTAATACCAGCGCTGATACGAGTTGTGCCAAGAGTTGTTTTTTCTACATCAAGCTCCCAATTGCCACTGTAGCCAAGCATAATAGACCAACAATCGCACTCCTCTCCATCTTCTTTTTCACTGATTAAAATAGAAGGATTGAAGGATGCACTTGTGACCCCTTTTCGAGACTCAATAGTAAATGTTCCAATATTGATCTTTGTTTTATTCTCTTGCCATTCAGATAGCCATCGACCATTAACATAACTAAGATATCCATCTGTTTTTCGAGGTAACGATACTGCACCTGAGAGGGAATTGGTCAAACGAATATCATCGCGTTTTGAAGCTAATGATACATCTCTTTTGATCACGCTTTCATAGATTGAATACTTTAGAACTATCTCAAGATCATCAAGATAAGCTGAATACCTAAGAGTGAGAGTATTATTCTCAATGTCGTATCCAACTCTTTTGAGTTTACCTATTCGATATTTTCCTTCCCCTTTTATGCTAGGTCTCGTATATCTTCTACCATTAAAGATATCGAACTCAGTTCTCTCTGATATTTCTTCATAATCAAATGAAGACCATTCCGGTTCAAATGACTTAAACACACTCGTTATATCAGAAATATATTTGCCCCAATAGATAGAATATATATTGTCTTCATCTGCCATAAGATAATATGACATTACACCATTCGTAAGATGAAATATATTATCAGAACAACAATCAATTCTTGTCATATAACCATACCTCAATGCCTTTGAGATCAGGAGCATCTCCTTCTCGCGCTAGAAATTCAATCTTATTTGATCCTTTATTCAAAGGAAGAAGAAGTTCCTTTCTACCAATAATCGACCAGTTGCCTTCTACCCATCCGCCTGTATTGAAGAAAACTGAATCGTACTCTTTTCCGTTTACTCTAATTGTTGCTCGTCTATTTTCTCCTAGAGCATAATCAAATGCAAAAATATACTTTCCTTCTCTTTCTATTGAATCAATATCAAATGTAATAGGATATGCTAGATTAGCACCTCTAATGCACTTGTTATCAAGTAGAGCCAGAGATGAGTCAAAATTTGCGTTTATTGCATCAAAATAGATATGCTTTGGCTCCGTTTTTTTCAGGATTTCAATTCTATTCAAGACGCAATCTGAAGATGAAATATTTAATTCTTTTTCGTCAAAATCAAAAGGAAAATCAAAGACTCTATTCACACTTTCAGATCCAGATGGTTCAAGTTCATAACAAACTCCTGCGATATCTACAGAGGAGTGTTTCTTTGATGAATAATATAGATTGACAATATGAGTTCCTTTTAATTCTTTATTAGATATAGAAATGAAGTTATCATTAATCAAAGAGGAATAAAGTATTTCTCCCATATAGCCATCTTTAATACCTTCTGCTAAAGGCTTTTTATCTTTCGCAATATAGAGAGCAAAACCATCTGCGTCTTGAAGTTGCAGCTTCAAGATATCTATTGAATGAACTAGCATCTCCTTCTTTGAAATATTGTCTCCATTATCACAATTTGTATATAGCTCCGCGTAGAACTCACCTTCAGGTAAGAATGACAAATCCAATTCAATTTCTTCTGCTTTTACAGTAATGCCTGCTATAAAATATTCGTCATCCTTTTCCCTTAGAACTGCTATATCCTTTCCTGGATATCCATAGATAAGAGAGGAGCTATCATATGAAGGCTTTAGTCTACATAAGAAATCTGTTCCAATCCATGATCTAAGAACATGTATTGACTCAGCTATATGCAATACTCCACTTTCAAATACAAGAGATAGTGCCAATTGATGAGCTTCTGTGGTGTTTCTATTTATATTTGAGAACCCAGTTGAAGTATAATCCATTGAACCTACAATGTTTCTTGTAAAAGGAACTGTACAATTATGCTCTGCATTAGGCATATCACTCCACTTATAGTGCTCAAGCCCCATAATGCCTTCTTCTGTTAACAGGCAAGGCCAAGTGCGACTTTCTCCTGCAGCTTTAGTATTTCCATGGAAATTGATCAATAGCTTTTTTTCTATCATCAATCTTGCGATATGATCATATTGTCCCATTCTAACAGTTGAATCATTCATGAAGAAATCTATCTTCAATCCAACAACACCCCAAGATGCCCACTTATCGATTAATGCTTTGGCTTTATCGTATGTATTAAGAGATTCCATATCTGACCAGATCCAGACATCTACACCTCTTTTGTTTGCATACTTGCATAGCTCGTGAACCCAAGTATCATCCCATCCAGCGTCAACTGTTATTCCTTCAAAGCCACAGAAAGCAGCAAAATCAATATACTTCATTTGCTCTGTAAATAGCTCTGCTCCGTTTTCAAAGCTCCACCATGACCATAGATTTCTCGACGGATGCACCCAAGACAAATCCTCAAGTTCGTTTTTAGGATTCAGGTTAAAAGAAATACGTGAGTCGAAGAGACCTTTCAAGTCATCTACAACAGTAAAGAATCTCCATGGTGTAGTTACTCCATCTTGATCTTGAATTGCGCCCTCTTCTTCTGGAGCAAAAGCAATAGATAGATAGTCATCTTGTCCAATATAGCTAGATGAGCAATATCTTCCTCTATTGTTGATTATTCCAGCTTCAGACAAGAGTATCCAAGATGCGTCATTAATCTCAAATAGACATGGCATTCCATATCGTTTATTAATCTCAATTCTTCCTGCTGGAAATGGATGCTCATAGGTATCTATCCAATCTTGCAAGAACGAATTTCTATATCCAGATGGAAAGAATACATCTAAATTTTCTTTATCAACTGATGTCTTTGCACTCTTTATTTTATATGCGCATCCATCATCAAACGCACGAATGCATAGAGAAGAAATTCCATCATGCTCACTAAATGAAATTACGAGTTCATTACATAGATTATGATAGACATTGCTCTTTCCCGCAGGCAAAGAATAAGACTCGTCAATTGTATTTCTCTCTTCCTTGAAGTTGGTTATTTCATCAAATCCATTATCAAAGGATATTCTTTTTAAGGATAAAACAACTTTGGAGGATTTAAGATAATCGATATAAAATCCATTATCATGGAAATAAACAATTACACTCCCCTTTGAATTGGGAGAATTAAGTTCCCATTTAATATCTGACATAATTAATTATCCTTTTACAGCACCAGCAAGTTCGCCAGTAATAAAGTATTTCATCAAGAATGGATAAACACCCAGAACTGGAAGTGTTGCGATGAACACTTGCGCTGCTCTTGAGGTTCTTTCCGATACCATATTCAAATATTGAAGATTATTTGTAGTCATCAACGTGACATCTCTATTTACCATAACAGTTTGCAGGTAACTCTGTAGAGGATAGTGCTTAGGACTATTCATCAAGATCAAACCTTCAAACCAAGAGTTCCAATGTGATACCAAGCAAAATAGAACCAAGGATGCTATTGTTGCTTTTACAAGAGGAACACATATTCTGATCATGACAGATACATTTGAAGCACCATCTATGATCGCTGCTTCCTCTAGTTCCCTAGGAACTGATTTAAATGCATTCGTCAAAAGAACTATATTATAGACAGGTACTGCAACAGGCAGGATCAAAGCCCAAAAGCTATCGATCAAGCCAAGCTTGTTTATGATCATGTACCAAGGGATCAAGCCTCCACTGAATACCATGGTTATGATAAAAAACCACATATAGAAGTTTCTCCCTCGAAATTCCTTACTGCTTCTAGATAGAGGAAATGCAACCATTATCGTTAGTAGCATATTAACAGGTACTCCTACAGCAACCTTTAGCAGAGAAATCATGAAAGAGCGATAAAACTCTGGCTTTTCAAGCACAAACTTATATGAAAGAAATGTAAATTGCTTTGGCACAAACCTGATTTTCTCTGTTACAACTGCAGTTGAGGAAGAGAAGGAAATCGCTAGTAAGTTAAGGAAAGGCAACAAACAACAAAGCGTTAAGAGTATCAGCACAATCCCATTTATGACACGGAATATCTTTTGTCCTCTAGTTTGCATATATCCTCCTATAAAATCCTATAATCGAAAACCTTATAGGCCAGATAATATCCAAATACCATCAAGGACATTGATATCAATGACTTAATCATTCCAATTGCTGTTGCAACTCCATATAACCCATTTGTAAGTCCTAGTCTGAATACAAGAGTTTCCAAAATATCTCCAGTCTCATATACCTGAGGTGAATATAGGTTATAGATTTGCTCAAATCCACTTGAACCGCTTGCAGAAAGTGTTCCACCTGCATTAAGAATGCTTCCTAGCGATAGCATCAACATCAATAGAATTGTAGGTAAGAGTGCGGGCAGGGTTATTGCAAATGTCTGCCTAAATCTTCCGGCACCATCGATTGATGCTGCTTCATATAGAGTGCTATCAATGGTAGTCAATGTTGCAAGATAAATTATTGAACCATAGCCAAACTCTTTCCAGATATCGGTAATTACCATTGTCATTGGAAACCAATGCTTATCACCTAGAAAGAATATTGGTTTGATTTTAAAGAACATCAAGATCTCGTTCACAAATCCATCTGAAGGAGAAAGAATATCTAGAAATAGACCAGCAAGAATAATCCATGATAGAAAGTGCGGGAAGTACACAACTGTCTGCACACATTTCTTGAAATGTCTGTTGGGTACTTCATTTAGAAGAAGTGCAAATATTACAGGTACTATGATATTCCCTGCTATCTTCCAAATTGATATATACAGCGTATTTTTAACAACATTCCAGAATCCAGGAATCTTGAACGAATATATAAAGTTATCAAGCCCAACAAATGGAGAATGGAAGAAACCTTTTCGAGGAGAGAATTTCTGAAATGCCATAATCAAGCCAAGCATCGGACCATAACAGAAAATCAAAACAAGAATGAATGCAGGGAGAATCATCAAATGATAATCTCTATCATTGATTCTCTTTTTAGGCTTTAATTCCTTTCTTGACATCTCTCCTCCTATAAAGAGGAAAGGAATTGCCTCTCCTCTTAATACAAATCAATTAGTTAGCGATTCTTCTTCCATTCATTAACTTCACCAGTAATGACATCGCCACCAAGAGCATTCCAATCCTTGACATATTGATCGAATGCTGAAATATCCTTGCCAAGAATGATATCTGTGAATACCTGTACAGTTAGCTGATCAAGAACAGCCTGGCTCTTTGACATACCTTCGGTAACTGATCCATAGTACTTGTCGCTGATGAATCTACCATCTTTGACATACTCATTGATCACTGCCATTGAGCTCTCTGGTCCATAGTTCATCTCGCTACCCCAACCATTGATGTCTCCATTTCTGTATGCAACGATCTGATCATAGTAGCCAGTCTCTTCAGCATTGAGCTTAGAGCTATCTCCTGTTGCCAAAGCTTCTGTTACATGAGTTTGAGCATCAAGGTTCTTCATAGGTGGCTCACAATACATGAAAGGATATTCAAAGATTGGGCGGCCTTCGCTATCGACATTGTACTTATCTGGCTCAGCTGTTGCACCGAAGTTCTTCTCGAGAACAAGATTCAACATCTTTATAAGAGCTTCTGGGTTCTTTGCATCACTATTGACAACAAAGTACTTATTGATTGGGAATGGAACCTGAGCAATTGCGTCCTTTCCATCTACTGCCAAAATTGAGAATGCTTTCCATTCAACGCTAGGATCTGCTGCCTTCATCTCTGTAATCCATCCCATGTTCCAGAATAGACCATACATGACGCCAATCTTTCCTGATCCAACATCTGGGCTGATAGCAAAGCAGTTCTTTACACCAAACTCAGGATCGATGCATCCATCCTTATATAGCTTCTGCAATGCCTTTAATGCATCCTTTGTCTCAGGAAGTATATTTCCATTTAAGAGTGTTCCATCTTCCTGTTCTACCCAAGAATTTGGATATGAACCATAACCATTGAAGAAGCCAGTAAGGGAAGCAAACATTGTGCCATACAAATCCATATTCACCGCAAGTCCAAAAGTATCTTTCTTACCATTGCCATCTGGATCATTGCTTGCAAATGCTTCGATTACATTCAACAAATCTTCCATTGTCTTTGGCTCTTCGAGGCCAAGCTTCTCTAGCCAATCTGTTCTGATCCAAAGTACATTTGCATTACCAAAAGCACTTTCCATCTTTGGAAGAGCATATAATTTACCATTGAATGTTGCAGATTCCATTGCAGAACCGCCATCCTGAGACAAAACATTCTTTGTCAAATCAGAAGCGTACTCATCATAGACTTTAGATAGATCTGCAATCATGCCTTCTTCTACAAGAAGCTTCAATTGAGAAGCATTTACGCTAAACATATCAGGAAGTGTATCTGCTGTGATAGAAAGACTTAGTTTCTGATCATATTGAGCAACTGGAACCAACCAATCATACTCAATCTTGATTCCTAGCTCTGATTCGTATAGACGAGTCCAAATATTGTTATCAAGGCTATCACCATCAGGGAAGCTGATATCATCTGGAATAGGTCTAGCTGCTGTAACTACAACATTTTCATTGCTTACTTTCTCTGATGCTGCAGATGCAAAAACAAGAGAAACACAAGTTAGCATAATAAGCAAAACAAAACAAAATCTCTTCATACAAGACTCCTTTTGTCACATTATCCAATGAATAAATTCAGAGTGAAATAGTACTTATTTTACTTCCCTTTTCATTTTCTTCAGCCAATATGTTGGTCTCTCCATTCTGCAGGAGACATGCCCTCACTCTTTCTGAATGCACGTGAAAAATATGAAGAGGAGTCAAATCCAGTCTCGTATGCAATTTCGCTAATACGAAGAGAAGGATCTAAGAGAAGTCTCTTTGCCTTTGCAATTCTATATTCGGCAATTGTAACCGAAATATTGTGTCCAGCTTTGCTTTTATAGAACCGTGACAAATAACTAGGATTCATTGCAAACTCAGATGCAACTGTTGTTAGATTCAATGGTGTTGTGATATTAGCCCTAATGAAGTTGTTGATATCCAGAATCAATTTGTCATCCATGTTCTTCATCTCTATTTTTGAGCTTCTCAAACATATATCTTCAACTATGTCTTTTAGAACAGAGCTCAAATCATCTGATTCTGAGTATCCACAAAGTGCATCAAGGTAGCGCTTTTGATTGAGAAAGATATCATCTATATGATGAGTTTTCAGATAAGAAATCATGCAAGAAGACAGGCTATGATAGAACTCCAGCTTTTCTGATACAGAATAGTCTCCGTCAAGAATACTTTCGATCATATTCATCAAAACCCCCTTCTCTCCAGATTCCACAGCTTTGAAAAATAGTTCTTCTAGCTTTGTAATCTCAAAAGAGGAAACATTGTATTCAAGGTCCGATGAAGAATATAGCCTGCTGTCCTTGATTGCCATGCGGCTTCCTTCAATCTTTAACTTGTTTTCAATGCACTCCATGGCACTATTCATCTCATGGAAATCAGTAAAATAAATCATTCCACTGAATATTATGTTTGTTGAAATCCCATAGTTCTTGAAAGTTTTGTTTTGAATAGATGCGAGAAATTCCTTTGTGATGTTTTTTCCTTCAAAAGGCTTCACCAGAAAAAGAATATCCTTATCTGGAGTTGATGCATGTATGCATGACGATATACTCTTCAGTCCTGAAAGAAATGCATTTTCTGTCACAACCAAACATCTAAATTGTTCATGGGAGTTCTCAAAATCCGTAATATCATTGATGGAAACTCTGATTAGCATGCATGGTGCGCTGATATCGAAATCAATACCAATCTTTAACAGCTGATTCTTCGCACTTTCATAATCCAACCACTCAAGTATTTCAAGTATTATCGCATTTTGTAATAGAGCAGATGCGCCACTGGTGGCCCCACTCTGCATTTCAACATCATTCATACACACAATAATATACCATTGCAGTAGTCAAATTTCCATGTAAAAAATCAAAGCAATAGCCCCCGGAGGGGCTATGGATATAAGAGAATGAAATCAATATTTCCAAGGGAAGATCATTGACTTGAGACTTCTAGGACCAACCTTCTCTTTCTCATCATAAAGAATCTCTGCCCAAGGAAGCTGCTTTCTATTTGCATCCGGATTCTCTTCAAGGTAGTCATACTTAAACATCAATAGCTTTACTGCATCTTGAGATGCTAGCATATATCCACATGCTCCTGGAATAAGACCCATTGTAAATACACTGAAAGCTACAACTACAACGTTATACAACAAGAAGAACAAAGAAAATCCAATGTTATCACCAAAGATAAGGAAACACTTTTTCAATGTCTTGAATGGTCTGTCCCCAGGAAGAAGGTTCATCAATGGGAAATAATAAACAAGAACAAGAAGAGTGATTACAAATATCCATGAGATCACAACTGCCAAGAAGATTCCAAAGAAGTTATTCAGTGATAGATAAAAAGGAATTACGAGTGTTGCTATGAAGAACAAAACCACTGTTAGAGCAAAGAACAACAATACGTGTCTAATGTTTCTTCTAATTCCTTTTCCAAATGGTTCCCAAGTCTCTTTCTCATAGTTTGAATAACCAAAGACAACATTCGATGTTCCACCTAAAAATACGCAGAATACAAAAAGAATCAAAACAGAAACAACATAAAATAGTGGCATAGCTACATCCATCAAATTAACAGATGCAATGGCACATCCAAATAGAACGATATAGATAAGGTTCTGTAAAACTACTCCAATTAAATTATCCCAGCCATCAAAAAAGGCTTTTTTAATAAAGAAACCAATCATATTTACAGTTTAGCGAAAGAGAAAACGAAACTCAATAACAATATATAAATCATACATATCAGTAGGATTATTATTAACTACATGAATTCTTGATAAAATCCAAAAAGAATTTCATCAAATGCACCCTCTTTTCAGCACATTAGATAATTTCAGCAAATCTTAGAAATAAAAGAAATTATCATAAACAGTGTTATACTAAAATTCTAAAAAATTATATAACTTTAATATTTACAATTTTACAACTTGATGTTATATATAAATTAGAGACTTAAATAGGATTTATCCTAGGTTGCCTACAAGAGGGACTGTCTTAGTCGTACTAAGAGAAACTTAGTGCGCACACTCAAAGTGCTTGCTTTGATTGAGGTTGCCCTGTTGGAATAACGCCAGCAGGGTTTTCATTGTTCATCCGATAGTCCTTCTGCGCGTCCCCACCACTCTAGAACAATACCTTCATCTGGATTCCATGCGTTTGATAACTCTTCGCTTTTCTCTTCTGATTTATCTTTTTCTTTGTCTTTCATATTTACAATGATATTTAAAAAGGGCCGCAATTGCGACCCCGAAGAACATATAGAAATACAGTTTACTACCAACCGATGTTAGCTGTTACTGTCAATCCATCGATACCCTTTTCTCCAGCAACAGAGCCAAACTCCTGCCAGAAGTAAGATGCTTCAACTCTTACAAGGTACAAATTGAGAGCTGCACCAAGAGTCCAATATCCGCTGTTGTAACCACCTCGGATGTCGAAGATCCATAGTCCCTTGATCTCAGCACCAGCCTTGAAGTGGTTCATGAGAGCTCTAGCTGAGTAGTCTCCGTCCTTGATAAGTCCATAGAGATCAACAAAATCAGCTTCGATAGTTGGCTTGAATGCCCAACTCATATCAGGATCGAATGCAAATCCAACATTCCATGAGAAATCCTGATTAAGCTTGAATGAAGTATCGCCAGTAAATGGAGACTGTGACCAACCATCGTAGTTGTCGTAAGCATTCATAGTGTATCCAATATTGAGATTGTTTACGCTTGTAGCAATCTTGAATCCAAATGGAAGATTGAATCTAACACCAGCATCAAATGGAATAGTCCAACCAGCCATCAAAGGAATGGTATTCATGATAGCCATAGCATCAGCGCTTCCTTCACCCTCTCCCATCTTGTTGTAGATATCCAATAGCTTCTGACCATCAATTGCTTTGTTATAAAGCATATATCTGAAACCTGAAGATAGACCGATATCCATGGATGCAGTATCTGTGAAGTTGATTCTAAATCCATATCCAAGCTTAACTTCAGCAGTTAGCTGATCTATGATATTTGAATTAAGTCCTCCAGTAGATGACTTAGGAGCATATGTATATAGAGAATCCTGTACACCTACGCCAAGACCAAATCCGCCTGCAGTGAATGATACTGCAGCATTTGCATCAAGGATCTTGCCATATCCACTTGTAAGAACATCTTTGAGCATTACATCTACAAGCTTATCCATATCTCCGCTTTCAATAACGCCTGATTGGATTATTGCTTTTGGATTGTAAAGAGTGAATCCTACATGAGGTAGTGAAACCTGAACCTTTCTATCAGCCAAGCCTGCTGGGTTTGCCCAAAGAGCCTGGATATTGCTAGTTGCAGCTGTTCCTACTCCACCCATAGCTTGAGATCTAGCATCAAGCATTGCAAATGGACTTGAAATCTGAGCATAAACATTACTATCTGTTTTTGGAGATACCTCTTCAGCAGCAAATAGAGATGCTGATAATACAGCTATTAACAATAAGGAAATAAATATCTTTTTCATCTCTATACCTCTCTCTTAGTTCTCTTCTGGTGCTGGAGCTGGAGACGCGGATCCGGAGCTAGAGCCTGAGCCCAAGAAGCTTGACAGCAATCCACTTACGTCAACGCCGCCAGTGAAAGTTGTTGCAGCACCAACTAGATTTACATAGTCCTGTGCAGCAGCCGCAACATTTGCAAGAGCCTTCTGACCATCTTCATTCTTCAGTACTTCCTGAAGTTCTGATTCGCTTAGAGTGTCCGCACCTTCCTTCTGAAGCAAAGTATTGATCAATGTTGCACTTGTTACTTCCTTTGTCTCTCCTGTTTCGTTTCCTGCTTCATCAAATTTAGGAATTGTTACAGGCTTATCTTCAGGAATAGCATTAGCAACCTTATCCAAAAGTTCTACAGTGCTCTGAAGTCCAATGACATCACCCTTTGTTATTGTTGCTTCTGATTCTGGTTTATTAGCATCAGCAAGCTTACCAAAACTGTCCTTCATTGAAGTGATGAGTTTATCAAGGTCTTCATTACCAGTTTCTGCTTTAGCATCCTTCAAGTAATTGTTTACGATAGAGGCTGTTCCACTGATAGCTTCCTTCATTGCCTTCTGTTCTTCTGGAGTTGCTCCCAAATCTGCAGGAGTTTCCTTTAGAGCTTCAAGCTTCTTCTTGCCTTCTTCTGAAGAGAGGTTCTGAACAAGCTGAACCTTAACATCCTCTGGAATTGCAGAAACAATAGAACTAGCTCCAGCTGCTTCCATAAGCTTATGTAGATTAGGATTATCTTCCTTAACCTTTTCACTGGACTGATTTTCGGCTTTGACTTCTACCTCATAGACAACAGTACCCATGGAATTCTTTCCCATCTTATCCATGAACTGTACTACATTGTCTAATGTACAAGAGAAACTCAAGAACAAAGTCAGTACAAGGACAAAAGCCAGTATAACCTTTTTATTCATAACCCCTCCCCAAGGAAAAACTAAGATTCTTCCTTAGATATTTTCTTATCATAACACGCTTTGTTGAAATCAATATATCAACAAAACCATAAATAGAGCCATATTCTGCCCCACTTATCTATATATTAAACAAATAAATGACAAAAATGGATACATAATTTTTAAAATATTTGTATCTATTGAAATAATGTTATCATTTTTGCTATGATTTCCATGTTTGTGTTTTGCACAGACGAATTTCCGCCCGTATGGGTGAGATATAGTGTTGGTAGGCAATGCATATATATTATATGGATTAGGGCAATGCATATATATTATATGGATTAGCCAGCGTAAGGAGTAACTACTATGGCAGTAGTAACAATGAAGAGCCTGCTAGAGTCAGGCGTACATTTCGGCCATCAGACAAAGAGATGGAATCCAAAGATGGCTCGTTTCATTTTCACAGAAAGAAACGGAATTCACATTATCGACCTTCAGAAGACCTCTGCATGCATCGTTGAGGCTTATGAAGCAGTTAGAGCACAGGTTCAGAACGGAAAGCAGGTTCTTTTCGTTGGAACAAAGAAGCAAGCACAGCAAGCAATCGAAACAGAAGCAAAGAGATGCGGCATGCCTTACATCTCAAACAGATGGCTTGGTGGTATGCTCACAAACTTCGCAACAATCAAGAAATCGGTAGCTAAGCTCAAGAAGATTGAGAGAATGGAAGCTGATGGAACATTCGAGTCTCTCACAAAGAAGGAAGTTGCACTTCTAACTAAGGAGAAGGCAAAGCTCGAGAAGAACCTTGGCGGTATCAAGGACATGAAGGAGCTCCCAGGAGCAATCTTCATCATCGACACAAAGAAGGAAGCTCTTGCAGTTGCAGAAGCAAAGCGCCTTGGAATCCCAGTAATCGCTGTTGTTGATACAAACTGCGATCCTACAGATATCACATATCCAATCCCAGGTAACGATGATGCTATCAGAGCTATTTCCCTATTTGTTGAGATCATTGCAAACGCAGTTATCGATGCAGACAGCGAAGCTGGTATCCAGATCATCGAAAGCCTCAATGACGAAGATGAAGAAGCAGCAATCAACGCAACTCCTGTTGAAGACAAGGATGAGGAGATTGAGGACTATTCAAACTACGTTCCAGCTGAGGAAAAGGCAGAAGAAGCAGTAGAGGAAGATGACGAAGAGGATTACTTCACAAAGTAATCAAAAAGGAGATAAATACTATGGCAGCAATTAGCGCAGCAGATGTAAAGAAGCTCAGAGATCTCACAGGTGCAGGAATGATGGACTGCAAGAAGGCTCTAACAGAGGCTAACGGAGATTTCGCTGGTGCTGAGAAGATCCTTAAGGAAATGGGTCTTGCAGCAGTTGCAAAGCGCCAGGACAGAGCTACAGAGAACGGTAGAGTTTTCGTAAAGATCAAGAATGGCAAGGCAGTTTTGCTCTCTCTTTCATGTGAGACAGACTTCGTTGCTAAGAACGCAGACTTTGCAAAGCTCGGTGATGACCTATGTGATGTAATCATTGAAAAGGGATACACAGAGCCAAACGAAGAGCTAACAGGCATGGTTGATGGTCTTATTGCAATCATCAAGGAAAACATGCACCTTGTTAAGTTCGAAGTTATCGACATCCCAGCTAATGGTTATGCAGATGGTTATGTTCACGGTGAAGGAACAGTTGCAGTTGCAGTAGTTCTTACATCAGACAAGCCAGAGGCATTCGAGAATGCAGAGGTTAAGGAGCTCGCTCACAACCTCGGCCTACATGCAGCAGCATTCAAGCCACAGTACCTTTCAGACAAGGTTGTTGACAAGGCATATGAAGCTGAGCAGCTCGAAATCTTCCAAAAGCAGGTTGAGACAGATCCAAAGATGGCATCCAAGCCAGAAAAGGTTAAGGAAGGCATCGTAAGAGGAAAGCTTGGTAAGCTTTACAAGGAAATCTGTTTCCTTGATCAGCCATATGTTAAGGATGACAGCATCTCAGTTGCACAGGCACTTGCTAACGCTGGTAAGGCTGCAGACGGTGCTAAGCTTGAGCTAACAGCTTATGGCGTATATCAGGCTGGTGTAAACTAATCGGAGGCAAGAGATGCAGACTGTACTCGCAAACTGCGAAGAGAGAATGAAGAAATGTATAGCTTCCCTCTCTGGCGAATATGCTTCATTGAGAACAGGAAGAGCTTCTGCTCAACTTTTTGAGAAGATCAAGGTTGATTACTACGGTGCAGAGACTCCACTTTCTCAGATTGCAGCAATCTCAGTTCCAGAGGCTAGACTCGTTGTAATCCAGCCATGGGACAAAAGTTCTCTTGCAAACATTGAGAAAGCTATCCAGAAGTCAGAGCTTGGACTTAATCCAAACAATGATGGAAAGCTAATCAGAGTTAACTTCCCTCCTCTAACACAGGACAGAAGAAAGGAACTTGCAAAGCAATCCAAGTCAACAGCAGAGAATGCTCGTGTTGCAGTAAGAAACGTTAGACGTGATGCAATGGAAGAGCTCAAGAAGCTACAGAAGGCTTCTGAAATCTCTGAAGATCAGCAGAAGGAAGGAGAGACAAAGATCCAGAAACTGACTGACAATGCAATTGCTGAGATTGGTAAGCTTGCAGAAGCAAAAGAAAAGGAAATCATGGAAATCTAAGACTATGAGTGAGGAATTACAACATCTTGCATTGATTATGGATGGGAATGGACGCTGGGCTCAGATAAGAGGCAAAAAGCGTACAGACGGACACAATCAAGGTGGACTAGCTATCGAAAAAGTCGTTAAAGGCTGTATCAAGCACGAAATCAAGTTCCTCACTCTATATTGTTTTTCCACAGAAAACTGGAAGAGACCCAAGGAGGAAGTCAATTACCTCATGGGTCTCTTTACTAAAGAAGTAGTAAAGAAAATTCCTCGTTTTAACGAGATTGGAGTCAAGGTATTGCATCTTGGTTCTCGCTCAGGGCTATCAAAAGAAGTTCTTTCTTCCCTAGATAAGGCCATGGAAGAAACAAAAAACAACACTACTTTAACAGTTCAACTTGCCATTAATTATGGAGGAAGAGATGAAATTGCTCGAGCTATAAACAAAGCTTTGGCAAACGGTGTTTCATCTTTTTCACAAGATACGCTATCGTCTTATCTAGATAACCCAGAAGTTCCTGAGCCAGACTTCATTTGCAGAAGCGCTGGAGAGAAACGACTATCGGGGTTCCTATTGTACCAATCAAACTATGCAGAATTTGGTTTTTATGATAAGCTTTGGCCAGATTGGGATGAATCAATGATCGACTTGGTTGTTGATGATTTTCACAATCGTAAAAGAAAATTTGGAGATATTTTATGAAGTCGCTTACAAAGAGGTTATTAACAGCTGCAGTTGCAATTCCATTGCTAATCATTGTTGCACTTCTACCTCAGCAGAATTATCTAGCGTTCTTCTTCGTCATAGTTTTTGCAGACGTAGTTGGAACATATGAGATGAAGGAAAATATTCTCTCAAAAATCGGTCATGTTCCTAACTCTGTTTATTTGGGTGTGCTAATGCCAATTGCGCATTACATTCAGCTATCACTTTGCCCTACTATCAATCTATCAATGTATGCATTTGCAATGGTTGTTGGTATTGCTTGTGCAATCGAGATCTATGCAGGCGCAAAAGATAATTTCAAGGACACGCTAGGTCGACTTGGAAGAGCAATACTAGCAATCACATACCCTTCTCTATTCGGAATGTTCCTAGTTAAGCTTTGTTTCATGAATAAAGCTAACTGGATGATCATATATTTCTTGGCACTTGTATTTGGTACAGATTCATTTGCATATTTTACAGGAATGGCATTTGGAAAGAACAACAAAGGTTTTATCAAGGTCAGCCCAAATAAGTCTGTAGCAGGCTTTATTGGCGGAATACTTGTTCCAGCAATTGCAGGAGCTGTAACTCCTCTGTTGTTTCCAGATGTATTTGCATATCTTCCATGGCAGGGCTTTATCATTGGTGCTGTTACAGCAGTATTTTCCTGCGTAGGAGATTTGATCGAATCATGCTTTAAGCGAGCTTCCGGTGTTAAAGATAGCGGTGTAATCATCCCTGGACGCGGTGGCATGCTAGACTCTATTGATTCAATCTTGATAGCAATTCCATTCTATTTGGTATTCATGGAATTATTCCTAGGAGCTTAATATGATCAAGCTCCTTATTCTTGGAGCTACTGGCTCTATTGGAACAACTTGTCTAAACTCATTGAGAAAGAACAATCCTGGAATAGAAATTGTCGCTATCTCAGCATTTGAAAACAAAGAGAAGCTTGGAGCAATTCAAAGGGAATTCAATATCTCTAAAGCTTCTCTATTCAAGGATAAATCCAACAAAGAAATCAAAGCATTCATACAAAGCTCTGGCGCAACAATTGTTCTAAATGCGATTGCTGGAGCCGATGGATTGTTTGCAACTCTATGCGCATTAGAGTGCGGTATGGATGTAGCGCTTGCAAATAAAGAATCGGTTGTTATGGGTGGAAACTTTCTCTTTGAATATGCTCGAGAGCATAATGCAAAGATAATTCCTGTCGATAGTGAGCATAGTGCTATTTATAATCTTTTAGCAGAACGAAAAGCATCAAAGCTTTTGATCACAGCATCCGGGGGTCCCTTCATTGATAGAAAAGATACAACGGATGTAACTGTTGAAGAAGCTCTGAATCATCCAACATGGAAGATGGGAAAGAAGATTACAATTGACTCATCTACTCTTGCAAACAAAGGGCTTGAGGTAATTGAGGCATCGTTCTTGTTTGGTTTTGATGCCGACGATATCAAAGTCGTTGTTCATAGACAATCGATTGTACATTCAATGATCCAAACTCCAGAAGGTTCTATCTATGCACAGATGTCTCCTCCAGATATGGCACTACCGATTATCTCAGCAATTGCAGATAAGAAAATAAAGCTTGAAGATATCGTAAAGCCTCTTTCTTTTGATAGCCTTACATTGACATTTGAAAAACCAAATCTTGAGCAATTTCCAATGCTTGAACTAGCATACGAATCACTTAGAAAGAAAGGCTCCTACCCCATTGCATTCAATGCAGCTAACGAAGTTGCTGTACATGCATTTCTAGATGGTAAGATTTCTTATCCAACTATTTCAAATATCACTAGAAAAGTCCTAGAGCATGATTTTTCACGAACTTCCAATTCCTATGATGAGATCATAGAAATGGATAGTCGTGCAAGAGAGCTTGCTATCAAGGAGCTATAAGATAAATGCTTTCAATGGTTAAATATCTTCCAGTATTATTTGGAATTGGACTCGTGATTTTCTTTCATGAGCTCGGACACTACATTGCTGCAACATTAATGAAAGTCGATGTAGAGGTACTATCATTTGGATATGGACCTAAGCTTTTTTCAATACAGGGAAAGAAAACCGAATTCAGGATTTCCTGTATACCATTTGGTGGTTATTGTAAGCTCAAAGGCTCCTTGGACCTCATTAAAGCACTAAAGGATGAATCAAGATCAATAACAATATCAGAAGAAGGCTCCTACTTTAGCACTACTCCTGTTGTACGTTTCTTTATATATCTAGCTGGACCTTTGATGAACTTTATTCTTGCAATACTGCTTATCACAATATCAGCATTGATTCCAGTTGAAAGAATATCAAATCCAGCAATTGTTACTCCTGCATATCTCTACAGTGATATATTTGGAGATGTCCCAATTCAGAATTCAATTTTGAAGGGAGATTTAGTTGAAAGAAGTGGCAATAAGCCAATTCTTGACTACCAGGATCTTGAAAAGTATTTAATTGAAAACGAAGGAAAGATGCTTCCTCTTACAGTCATTAGGGATGGTAAAGAAGTCGATATCGTACTCTCTCCTTTAAAGCTCAATGATGAAGAGTATACATTTGGAATAACAAACCTACAGGAACCTATAATTGGAAGAAGCAATAATCCCGTAATTCTTGCTGGAGACAGAGTCTTGATGGCAAATGGAAAGAAGATTGATTACACTCTCGATCTATATAGCCTAAACACTCCTAATCTTGAGCTTGTAATGCAACGTGGAGATAGTACATATACAGTTGAGATTGAAGATGGAAAACTTCCTTTTGCCTGGAAAAGTGACTTAAGAAAATATAGAGCAAACATCAACTACATTACGTATGGTGTGTCCCGTGCATCAGATTTATTCGTTACAACATTAAAAACGCTTGGCGCCCTTCTAACGCTCCGTATAGATGATGCTAGAGCAGTAATAACTGGGCCTATGAAGGCTGCAAGCAAATTCAATCAAATATCTACAATTGCATTTCAAACATCAACAGAAAGTGGTGCACGCACAATTCTATATCTGTTAGCGATTGTTAGCATCAGTATCTGTGTTGGAAATGTATTACCAATTCCAACATTTGATGGCGGCCAGATGCTTATAAATGTAGTTGAGATGATAAAAAGAAAACCACTCAGTCCCAAAAGCTATCTATCGCTCCAAGCTGGTGGTATGATCATTGGTTGGCTAATTGTAATATCAATGTATGCCTTCGATATCAAGAATCAATTATTGCATTAACGCTTTTTCTCAGGCTGGTCTGGCTTGATGAATTCAGCTTCCTGGGAGACAAGATCCACATAGCTAGTTAGCTCACTGTGGAATCCAATCTTGCACTCTCCTGTCTCACCATCTCTGTTTTTAGCAACAATCAATTTGGTAACCTGAAGAGTAGCTCTTCCCTCGCTATCCTTAGCGTTCTTCTCTTTCTCTTCTTCTGTAAGCTTTCTCTTTCTATGCAAGAAACAAACAACATCGGCATCCTGCTCGATAGAACCAGAATCTCTAAGGTTAGAAAGAATTGGTTCTTTCTCTTCTGAGTCTCTAGATACCTGACAAAGAACAATAAAAGGAACCTTAAGCTCTCTAGCAAGGGACTTCAATCCTTTTGATATCTGGCTAACACGCTCAAATGTAGGCATATCTGCCTTAGCATTTGAAAGAGAAATAAGACCAATATAGTCAATTACAACAACATCAATGTTGTGTTCTTTCTTCAAGGATCTAGCCTTACCTCTCAAGTCTGTAAGAGAAATGTTAGGCACATCTACAATAAACATATTGTCAGACTTGCTATAGAGTCTATCTGCAGACCTATTGAAGTTTTCAAAATCATCGCCTATGAACTGTGTTGTATTGATTCTAGATGCTGGAACCTTTGAATCCATTGACATAAGTCTTCTTGCAATCTTTTCACCAGGCATTTCAAGGGAAAAGAAAGCTACTTTCTTGTTGTCATAGATCATGTTAAGCATCATGGAAATAGCAAATGCAGTCTTACCAATGGAAGGACGAGCAGCTATGATTACATAGTCCTCAGGGGAAAAACCACCATTGTTGTACTTATCCAAAATAGCAAAACCAGATGGAACCTTGTCATCAGGGCTTTCCCCTGTCATTTTCGCAATGACCTTCTGGAAAGTATCCATGACGATTGAACCAAGAGAATAGTCCTTTGAACTCTCTCCTAGATCCATGTATAGATCTGTTAGATTCTTAGCACCATGATCGAGGGTGTCCTTGATATCTGCACTTTCATCAAATACAAGGTTTGAAAGTCCATTGGAAATCTTATATAGCTCTCGACGCTGTCTTGTTTCCTTGATCATCTGAGCATATAGCGAGATATGGGTAACAATCGCATCGGAGTTCGTAAGCTGTGCAATATAACTTGCACCACCTGCTTTGTCGAGAGTGTTTTGCTTTTTTAGATAATCGGTAAGAGTAAGAATATCAAGACCAAAGTTATTATTTGCACCATTAAGGATATTTGAAATTGCTTCATATATTACCTGGTGATTTGGTCTATAGAAATAATCTGCACTCTTGATAATCTCAGATACCTCATCAAAGGAATCTGGATTTAAAAGCAGAGACCCAAGAACGGCCTTCTCTGCCTCATCATTATGAGGGAGCATACGAATATTGTTCTGGGTCTCTTCCATATAAATTAAGCCTCTTCTGTTGTTGCTTCTTCTGCTGGAGCTTCTGCCTCAGCTGCTGCAGCTGCAGCAGCTGCTTCTGCTTCAGCCTTTGCCTTAGCTTCAGCTTCTGCCTTCTGAGCTTCCTTGAGCTGAGCTTCAGACATTACAACAAGCTTGATGTGTGAGTTGTCGTTCTCATAGAGGTGAGCAACTACTGTGTAGTTTCCTGTCATCTTGATTGAGTGAGTAGGAACATCGAGCTTCTTTCTCTCGATCTCGAAACCAATCTTAGCAAGCTCTGCCTGAACCATTGCTGATGTAACAGAACCAAAAAGCTTTCCAGAATCACCTGCTGGAACAACGATTGTAAGAACAACATTGTCAAGCTTCTCTTTTAGAGATGCAGACTCAGCTCTCTTAGCGATCTTTCTCTGCTCAATAGCCTCAGCGCGCTGTGCAAACATTGCAGCGTTTGACTTGTTATAAATAACAGCAGCACCTGTAGGAAGAAGATAGTTTCTTGCGTAACCATCCTTTACTACTACAACGTCTCCCTCTTCACCGAGGTGGATTACATCCTGATTAAGAATAATCTTCATGTTTTTTCTCTCCAATCTTCTTCATATCGAAGAAGCTCTCCAATAGGCCCAATAGTGGTAAACCTAGGAGGACTATAAAATTAAGTCCCGGAATTCCAGTGGATATAATGAACAATACGATGAAAAGAGTCATACTCTTGAGTCTTTCCATAGAACGTTTAAGCCAAGTGTATAGCACTGCAAATCCTTGAAGTGCATATATAACACCAAGCATAAAGCCAATGTTCATAGCTACTACTTCGACTGCCATAGGTACAGATACAAAGTAACAAAGAAGAATAACGCCCCATGCGATAATGAATGCCCAAACCATATCTGGATTGAACTCAATAGCCATAACGCGTTCTTCCCAATCACTTTCTTTTGAATGCAAACAAGTCTCATAAATAAAACAGTTTGCACAGACCGCAGCTAACGTTACAGGCATTATCAATGATCCCATTGCCAATAAAAATACCTGGAATAGAACATCCATGTTCAAGTTTATTGTCAAAGTATCAAATACTGGCTGCAACAATGCCGCGAACGCATCCTTATATAGCTCATACATGCTACTAAAGAGCGCCCTATCTAGTAAGAATAGCACTACGAAGATCAATACGAAGATCAAGGAAGGAATCAATGCTAGCAAAATGCGAGTAAAGAGCTTCTTGTTCTTTGATTGAATCCACACGATTCCAGCCGCTGACAGCGACACTGGGATATACATAGTAATTGCCAATTCGGTAATGGTTGTTCCATTAATTGGAGCTTTTCCAACAAGAAATATCTTGCAAAAATCCCAAACTAAACAAACCAAAAGGCCCAAGCTGATGAAGATTGAGCCTTTTTTCTTACCATATTTGGCAGCAAACAACATCATAGGAGCAACAGCAAAAATTGCAGCAAGGTTCAAGTTATAGAGCATCAATGAAATGATGATCAATAAAAACCCTTTTAGAATATACTTGTCGCTTTTAGCCTTAGGAGACTTATCATCTCCACCATCTGCTCTTACGATATCATTCATAGATAAATCACTTCTTCTCGAATGGAAGGTAAGCAAGTACTCTTGCTCTCTTGATCTCTCTGTTTAGAGCTCTCTGGTGCTTTGCACAAGTGCCAGTGATTCTTGCAGGAAGGATCTTTCCTCTCTCTGTGATGTATCTTCTAAGCATGTCTGGGTTCTTGTAATCAGCTGGAGCTGCGCCCTGACAGAACTTACAAACCTTCTTCTTGAAACCAAGCTTTCTAGCACCAAGCTTTCTATCCTTGAGTGCGCCGTTATCCTTATCGTTAAAATCTTTGTCTTCTCTCATTTTAATTCTCCTAAATTAGAACGGAATTGAATCGTCCTGAAAATCCTCTGGTCCACCTGAATATGAACCATTGTTAAAATCCTGCTGTGGACTCTGGCTTTGAGGCCTTGAATAGCCACCTGTAGGTCTCATTCCCTGGCTTTGAGGCTGTTGAGCCTGTCTAGGTTGCTGGGAATTTGAACTCTGACCACCAACAAGAGATAAGTTGTTGACATATATTTCAACTCTGCTTCTAGCTTGGCCATCATTGCTTTCCCATCTTGATTGGTGTAACTCACCAGCAAGCGCAACTTGCCTACCCTTTTCAAGGTAAGGGCTTACTGATTCTGCTGCACGACCGAAGTATACACAATCGAAGAAATTTGATTCATCTTCCCACTTACCATCAGCAGTCCTCTTTGCTCTGTTGATAGCAATTGAAAATCTCAAAATTGCCTGACCGTTTTGTGAGTACTTCAATTCGCCATCGCGAACTAGTCTTCCTACCAATGTTACGGAGTTGATATCTGCCATACTATCTCCTTATGGACTCAGATCTTCTCTGGATTAACGAACAAGAACTTTAGAACCTGTGTTGAGAGCTGGAAACGTCTTGACATCTCTGCAATAGATGCTGTGTCAGCCTTGATCTCGAAGTAGACGTAATGTCCCTTGTCCTGCTTGTTGATTAGATATGCGAGGTTTCTAACTCCCATATCGTCCTGCTTGGTGATCTCTACACCATTAGCCTTGAAGGTTTCCTCAACCATTGCGAGGCCTTCCTTCATCTTATCTTCGTTAGAATCGAAGATAACTGTGAACTCATAATTAGCAATCATGAATTCCTCCTTGTGGTCTTTAATATTTGATCCGAACATGTCGGATAAAGAGGCTATGTTATGTTATCAAATTGAATACCCTAGGTCAATTTCGTAAGACTCTCTTTTACCTAAATTCAATCCGAAACCTTCTTGAATATACCACAATAAAAAATTAAGACCAATAGAGAACAAGAATAGTACAGATATTCTCCATTTTTCTGTATCATTAATGCATAAGGAGATCATATGCTAGATAGCCATGCCCACATCGGAGACAGCGCCTACCCTAATGGACTTGTGTGTACATCTTCCCCTCTTACATTTCCATCTGGCTATCGCTTTAATTCTATTGGGTTGATTCCTGAAGGCGGATCGAATGATGTTGAAAAGCTTGAAGAGTATGCATCAAAAGGTTTTCTAATCGGAGAGATAGGACTCGACAAACGCTATCCCGATTTAGATAAACAACTTAGACTCTTTAAAACAGCTTTAACGTATGCAAGGAAATACAATCGATTTATATCTATCCATCAAGTAGGATATCCAGAGCTAATCCTTAATACTTTAAAAGAATATAAAATAGACAATTTCCTTATCCATGGATACACAGGAAGCTATGAAATGGCCAAGCGTTATATATCCATAGGAGGCTTGATTTCAATTTCTCCTAGAGCTGAAAGAACAAAGGACTTTAAAAGACTTATTACTCTTGATTTTGTAACAGAAACAGATATGCCAATGTCCAAAGATGAAGACATAACATTAAAAACATGGAATACTAAGCTTTCGCTTATCCTTGATAAGGATATAGAGTCTATAAGTGAAGAACTACTATTGGAGAGAATAGATGTCTGAAGAACAATTTCTACGTCTTGAAAGATTGATTGGAGAGGATGCTATAAATACCCTTCATGGAAAATGTGTCGCTGTCGCAGGCGTAGGAGCTGTGGGAGGATTTGCCATCGAAGCTCTTGCTCGCTCAGGAGTTGGAAAGCTTACTATTCTTGATTTCGATACAATTTCAGAGACAAACATCAACAGACAGATCATTGCAACTCATTCAACAGTCGGAAGATTGAAGACAGAGGTAATGAAAGAACGAATTCTCGATATCAATCCAAATATTGAAGTAAGAGATCTTCCTTTGTTTTTAACTGATGAAAACCATGATGTTTTCTTCAAAAACGCCGATGTCGTTCTTGATTGCATAGACTCGCTGAATCCAAAGCTATCGCTACTGGAAGATGCATACAAAAGAAACATAAAGACTTTCTCATCAATGGGAGCTGCTCTTAGACGAGAACCAGAGCTTATAAGAACAGGAGACATAATGGACACTTGGGGATGCCCTCTTGCTCGCCAAATAAGAGCCGGATTACGAAAAAGAGGAGTTTCAAGAGGAATCGAATGTGTATTCTCTCCAGAGGAAGTCGTCTTTGACTATATCGACCCAGAACTTGATGACAAGGCAGAGAGAATGATCGACAAAGGAAGAAAGAGAGTTGTTCTAGGCTCTCTTCCTACTGTTACAGCTATCTTTGGCGAAAGGCTTGCTCACATGACATTAAACTATCTTTTGGACGATACTTTGCATGGAAAAAAAGCCTGGAAACCAAAAAAATAAAAAATTTTAAGATTTTTTAAAAAATCACGTGCAAAAATCCTTTTTTTTGCCTTCTTAAAGTAAGAGGAGGGATTTTTCATGAAGAAATCCATTACAATAATAATGATTGCTCTACTTGCAATCGCACTATTCCCATCTTGTGACAGCACAAGTCAAAAAACTGGAACATTACGAATTTGTTTTGGCGACAAAAACACTAGAACAATAGCTCCTAATGAAGTTTACACAGATGTTATCGACAACTATAGCATCCACCTAACACTTCCTAATGGCGAGACATATGTTGCTAAAAACATCACTGAATCTGTTTTGACATTGAAGCACTTGCCTATTGGACAATACCAATTGGTCGTACTTGGATTCAAGAATGGTCAGACAGAACATATTGCAAAGGGAGTTGCTAGCTTCCATCTATATGCAAACGACAACTCAATTTCTGTTCCAATGAACTTTCTTGGAGATGGTTCTCTAACCATAACAGCAAAGTTTGATAAATCGAAACTCGATATGAAGAAAGACAACAAGTTCTTACCAGAGTTGTTTACTACTAATATGGAACCTGTGAACATCAGACCTTCAAGAATGAAATATGATGCTGAAAAGAACATTGTATTTGAATATGACAAAATACCAGCAGGAACATATCTATTGCGTATTTCAATCAAATGTGATGGAAGCTTGATCAGCACTCATACAGAGGCTGTCAGAATTGTCACAACAAAGCAAACAACAGGAGTAGTTACTCTGGACATCGGGAGTAAAGTAGATGATTTATCTATGAACATCATATCCTTTGACAAAAACATTCCTCTAAGTGGAAAGATTTCAAAGACAAAAGATATCAATCCAGGACTAAGCTATGAGTACACTGCATCCATTACGGAAAAGCCAGATTATGTTAATCCTAATGAGTTGACATACACATGGATTCTAAATGGAGAAAAGGCAGGCACAGATCAATCTATAGTGATTGAAAGAAACAATGCTATCAGGGACAAGGTATTCCTAACGGTTATGATTGGAGGAGGAATAGATGGAATCATTGGTTCTGCTAGTACAGTCATAGACTTTACAACGACATTTGCAGAAAGCAATTCGAATTTCTCAAAGCAATAAGGCATAAAAGATGGGCTGTGAATATAACCACAGCCCTCTTTTAGCAACCAAGAACTTACTTTTTCTTGTGTCTGTTCATTCTTAGCTTTTTCTTTCTCTTATGAGTAGCAATCTTATGCTTCTTTCTTTTTCTTCCGCAAGGCATGAATATGCTCCTTATTCCAATTGGATTTTTTGTAATTACCGTATCATTATGAATTTTTACACTACTCTAAGTCAAGTGGTATGTAAAACAAATTCAATTAACCAACGTTTCCATTGACGTATTTGTTTACGTGGAGGAAAGTTCCATCAAATCCGATCTTTCTTCCTTCGATTGTAACAAATCCATCAACAGTATGCATAGGGAGAGCAAAGAAGTGATCAGCTTTCAAATAAGTAGTGATCTTCTTTACATCTTTATTCTCGCCTTCATATGTCAGCACAGATCCAACAGGAATATCATCTGCAAAGATGACTTCACATGTAGAATGGCTATCATCATCCTTATCTGCAGCAGCAAGAAGCATTCCGTAGCTCTTTACACCTCTGAAATTAGCTGGCTTCAAGTTTGAAACCAAAACGATATTTCTTCCAAGAAGTTCTTCTGGCTTATAGTAAGGAACAATAGAAGAAACGATTGTTCTCTCTTCGATCTCTCCTGTATCTAGCTTAAGAATATATAGCTTATCTCCCTCAGGATGGCGTTCAACACTCTTTATCTTGGATACCTTTAGAATGACTTTCTCACTCCAAGCAGAGAGAATCTCATTCTCTTCATTCTTCTCTTCCTTTCTCTCTTCTCTTTCAGCCTGTGATCCTGAATAGCGAGCTCTTAGCTCGTCTACTCTAGCATCCTCTAGCTTATTAAACAGTAGCTCAACCTTCTCTACTTTCAACTCGCCGGAGAATGTGCCTACATTAGCCCAGGAAGTATCACTCTGACCAAGGAATGAAAGAATCTTTTCTCCTGTGGAAGGAAGATAAGGTGTGATCATGATTCCAAGATCTCTAATTAGATAAACAAGAGTTCTCAACAAGCACTTGGCTTTTTCCGGATCCTCTGTTCTAAGTTTCCAAGGCTCTCCGTTCTGGAATGCTCTGTTTCCAATGTCAGATAGCTCGAAGATACCTCTGATTCCAGCTCTTTCCTCAGCTTTCTCCAAGGCCTCTGTAATCTCACTCTCTTTTTCCCTAATCTGAGAAACTAGGCTTTCATCAACAGGACCTTCTCCAAGACTGCCATCATAGAATCTATTGACGAATGTAAGAGTTCTGTTAACAAGGTTGGATAGGTTTCCAATAAGCTCCTTGTTGAGCTTTTCCTGGAAATCCTTCCATGTAAATGTGAAATCTGAGTTCTCAGGTCTATTGTAGAACATATAGAAACGCCAAACATCAGCAGGGATTCCTGTCTCCTGAACATCGTTTCCAAAGATACCAATTCCCTTTGACTTGCTGAACTTACCACCTTCATAATTTAGGTACTCAGTTGAAGACATATGATGAAGCATTGTCCACTTCTCACCTGTTGCTAGTAATGAAGATGGGAAGATAACAGTATGGAAAGGAATGTTATCCTTACCAATGAACTGGAATAGCTCAGTATTCTCTGGATCTCTCCACCAATATTCCCAATTTTCAGTAGCATTGGCAGTGATTGAAATGTATCCAATTGGAGCATCGAACCAAACGTAGAATACCTTGTCTTCAAAGCCTTCTCTTGGTACTGGGATTCCCCACTTCAGGTCTCTTGTGATACATCTCTCTTGTAGGCCATCGCGAATCCATGAATTTGTGATCTGGATAGCATTCTTTGCCCAGAATCCATCCTTGGATGCCTTGTCCATCCATTCTTTCAACAAAGGAAGAGCCTTTGGCAGATTGATATATAGGTGTCTTGTCTTTTTGACAATTGGTGTTGCACCACATACGGAGCACTTAGGCTCAATGAGTTCTGTTGGATCTAGAAGAGTGCCACACTTATCGCACTGGTCTCCACGAGCTCCATCATAGCCGCAGTGAGGGCATGTGCCAGAGACATATCTATCTGCAAGGAATCTCTTACACTCAGGGCAATATAGCTGCTCTGATTCCTTTTCTGTAATGTATCCATTCTTATCAACTTCATTGAAGATATGCTGAACGATCTCAGTCTGAAGAGGTGTTGAGGTTCTACCGAAATATGAAAAATCGATATTGAACCAATTATAGATCTCTTTATGAATCTCATGATATCTATCACAGAGCTCTCTAGGAGTAATCCCCTCCTGCAAAGCCCTTGTCTCACTTGCAGTACCATATTCATCGGTACCACAAACATACATTGTTTCATATCCTCGCGCACGGCAGAATCTAGCAAAGACATCTGCAGATAGAACCTGTGTAAGGTTTCCAAGGTGAGGAATATTGTTTACATATGGAAGTGCTGAAGTAATAAGTCGTTTTTTCATAAATTCCATTATAGTTGACTAATTGCAATTGTTTCAACAATGGCATACTCAATTAATTGGACGCATTGGCTTTGAAGTATTATTCTTTAATCTATGAACGAAACAAATAGAAGAATAAAATTCAACTTGTCGCCAAAGATCATACTTGGAATAATGATCGTAATCATTGTTCTATCTATCTTGGCAACTTGTTTCTTTGTCGTAGACCAATCAGAACAAGCAGTGGTATTACGCTTTGGTCGTTATTCGCGAACTGTAGGACCAGGCTTGCAATTCAAGCTACCATTCGGCATTGAAACCAATATCAACCTTCCAACTCAAAAGGTACAGACCCTTACATTTGGATATCGATCTCAAGACAACTCAGGTTCCCTTACAAGAGCAAGACAATACTCTAGTGAATCCACAATGCTTACAGGAGACCTGAACATTGTAGATGTAGAGTGGATCGTTCAATATAGAATCAGGGATCCAAAGGCTTATCTATTTTCCGTAAAGGATAAAGAAACAACAATTCGTGATATTTCCCAATCCATAATGAATCAGCTTGTTGGAGATCTCCCAATATTGACTGTCATGACAAACCAAAGAACACAGATTGAATATGATGCTCAATGCGAGATGCAGAAGATCTTCGACAGATATGATTTCGGACTTGAAATCGTAACTGTAAAGCTACAGAACATCGTCCCTCCAGAGGGAGATGTACAGGATGCATTCGAGGATGTAAACAAAGCTATCCAGGATATGAATAGATACATAAACGAAGGAAAGCAATATTACAACCAAGAAATACCAGCAGCAAAAGGACAGGCAGACAAGATCATTGCAGAGGCTAAGGGATACGCTTCAGAAAGAGTCAACAAAGCAAAGGGTGACACTGCAAGATTTGATGCAATGCGAGAAGAGTATGAAAAGAATCCAGATATCACATCAACTCGTCTCTATCTTGAGACTATGGCCGATATCCTATCAGGAGAAGGAGAACTTACAATAATAGATTCCTCTCTCGATAACTTTTTACCTATCAAGAACCTAGGAGGCCAGAAAGATGAGAAATAAAGCACTTTGGACAACAATTGTCATCATTGCAATAATATTTGTCGTTGTATTCATCTTTGGACCTTTCTATACAGTCAAGGAAGGAGAACAAGCTCTTGTTACAAGATTTGGAAAGATTACAAATGTTGAAACAACATCAGGCTTGAAGTTCAAGGTTCCATTTCTGGATCAAGTTGTTACATACCCTAGTATGCTCCTATCATGGGATGGAGATGCTCAAAGAATTCCTACAAAGGAAAACCAATTCATTTGGGTTGATGCAACTGCGAGATGGAGAATCACGGATCCTCAACTATTTTATGAAACAGTTCATACTATTGAAGGTGGACTTGCTCGTCTTAATGATGTACTTGACTCAACAATCAGAACAGTCATATCTGAAAACTACCTAAATGAAGCTGTTAGATCTACAAACAAGATCAACTCAATAACTGTGCAGGAAGATGCTATAGAAGTCGAGAACCTTGAAGATGCAGAAACCTTAAGAAGCCTAACCAATACAACAGTTAGCCAGGAGAACATAAAAATAGGAAGAGAAGGAATCTCAAATATGATTCTTGCATCCGCAAAGAAGCTTACTCCTGCATATGGAATCGAGCTTGAGGATATCATCATCAGACAAATCAGATATTCAGAAGACCTAACTCAATCTGTATACACACGTATGATCAAGGAAAGAAACCAGATTGCAGAGGCTTACAGATCCTATGGAAGAGGTCAGCTATATTCATGGCAAGGTAAGACCGAGAATGACAAGAAACAGATTTTGTCTGCAGCCTATGCAGAAGCAGAAGGAATCAAGGGACAAGCTGATGCCGAAGCTACAAGAATCTACGACAACAGCTATTCAAAGAACCCTGCGTTCTTCCAGCTTTGGACAACACTCGAAAGCTACAGAGACAATGTAGGAAAACTCGATAAAGTTCTATCAACTGATTTTGAATACTTTAATTACATCTACTCCAAGGATGGCGAAAGATGATAGAACTTGAACAAAGAGACATACCTTCCTTAATCAAAGTATTGGAAGAAGATAGAAGAAACATCTTCTTTCTGAATGCACTAGAGAAAGGCAATCTTGGTTCATATTTGAAAGTATATAAATTAGATGAGGCATACATCCTTCACGGGATGTGTGCTTTTGTTTGTATATATGCTCATGGCGAGTATGACAAAGCTAGGCTCATAAAGTTTCTTTCAACTCTACCCTTTTCATATCTATATGGACTAGAAGAACAACTACAGGATTTGGAAGACTATCTATCGAAAGACTTCAATGTTGAAAAGCGGACTATGATGAGTGTTGATAAATCATCATTTATCAGACTTGCAGAAAGAGATACTCGTCTTAGGGAGTTATTTGCACCTGAAGACTATGAAGACCTATATGATATGTACACTCATAATAGTGAATTTGAGCATGATTATCCTATTGAAAACAAAGAAGAATGGGCACTAGAGAAAGCAGAGATAGAATATCCACATACAGGAGTTGGTCTCTACTATAAGAACAGGATAATATCGGGCGCTTATCTTTTGGATGCAAACAAAACTCGTGCAGCCATCGTCGGCGTTGCAACCGATGATGACTACGTAGGATGTGGCTTTGCAACAAGTGTAGTGTCAGAGCTTGTAGACATTGCCCTTTATGAGAATAATATCAACTATCTATGTCTTTGGTATGATAACGAGAAAGCTCACCACATATATTCAAAGCTAGGATTCAAGCCAGTTGGCAACTACATCTATGCAAAAAGGAAATGATATGAAATACGTTAGATTCTTAAATGAAAACAACATTGAAAAATATGGCATTCTATTGGATGAAGATAAAATACAAGCACTGAAATCAACTCCATATGAGTCGAAGGAAACACTTGATGAATATTACAGCTTGAAGAGCGTTAAGCTTCTACCTCCTGCAAAGTATTCAAAAGCTGTTTGCATTGGCCTAAACTATCGCGACCATGCAATAGAAGTCGGACTTCCAATTCCAGAGAGTCCAGTTGTATTCATGAAGCCATATACATGTGCTATCGCAAATGGGGAGGATATCATCTATCCAGAGATGTGCCATCGCTTGGACTACGAAGCAGAACTTGCTGTTGTAATTGGAAAGAAATGTCACAATGTATCTGAGAAAGATGCTTTGGATTATGTTCTTGGATACACAATCTCAAATGATGTTACAGCTCGAGATCTCCAGCCAAAGAATGGACAGTGGACAGTTAGTAAGTGTTTTGATACTTTCCTACCTCTAGGAACATATATTTCCGATGAAGTAGATGCATCTGACTTATATATAACATCAAGAGTAAATGGATGTACAAAACAGGAATCACGAACTTCTAACTTAATCTTCAATATTCCTTATCTTGTTTCATACCTATCTCATGTGATGACACTTCTTCCTGGAGATATCATCTCAACAGGCACTCCTGGTGGCATATCTGGTATGGCTATTGGAGACAAGGTAGAGATCGAAATCGAAGGTCTTGGTGTATTGAAAAACACAATCGCAAAATAACTAGAAGTCCAATTCAAGCACAACGGGACAATGATCAGAGCCGAGAACATCAGTTTCAATGTCAGCAACTTTGATCTTGTCCTTTATTCTTTCCGAGACCAAGAAATAGTCAATTCTCCATCCAGCGTTTTTCTCTCTGGCATGAAACATATAGCTCCACCAAGAATACTTTACTTCATCTGGATGCAAGTATCTGAAACTATCAACAAAACCTTTTGAAAGCATACGAGTAAAATCAGAACGTTCTTCTTGAGAGAATCCAGCGTTTTTCTCATTGCTCTTTGGATTCTTCAAGTCAATAGGATGATGCGCAACATTCAAGTCTCCTGTCATGACAACAGGCTTCTTCTTGTCGAGCATGCAAATATAATCCTCAAGAGCAAGATTCCATGCACGCCTATAGCTAAGACGCAAAAGCTCCTTCTGACTGTTAGGAACATATACGCATACAAGATAGAACTCAGGATATTCAACAGTGATCACTCTGCCCTCCTTGTCATGGATATCGACTCCTATTTCATATGAGACAGAGAGTGCTTCTTTCTTTGAAAGTATTGCAGTTCCACTATATCCTTTCTTTTCAGCATAGTTGAAATACTTATCATATTGCTGAGCTTCAAGATCCAGCTGTCCTTCAGATAGCTTTGTCTCTTGCAAACAAATAACGTCTGCATTCTCATTTTCAACCCAAGAATAAAAGCCTTTGGTTATAGCTGCACGAAGTCCATTTACATTCCAACTAACAAGTTTCATATTTTTACACCTAAATAAAAAAAAGCCCTCTCTGATTAAGAAAGGACTCTTGATGCGGCCAACTGGACTTGAACCAGCACGCCCGTTAAAGCACTAGCACCTCAAGCTAGCTTGTCTACCAATTCCAACATAGCCGCGTACTAGTTGATGATAGTCAAAAAACAGTTTAGTCGTCAATACGTTTTAGAAAATTTCTTTAAATTTGTTTCGGACCATAAGTAATAATAACATTCGCGTGAATTGATATGAACCAAAGTACTACCATATCCCTTGTTTATATTCATTAGAATTTCTGCTATTATCTGTTTAGTTAGTTTAAACTAACGAGGATATTTGAAAACATATGAACCTCAATCGCTTAACATTTGATGCAACAACAGAACAAGCTATGAACAAGGAAGAACGCTATGTCACAACAACATATCCAGTGTTTCCTGGAATTGATTTCGCCTTTGTTGATGCACATGGAAAAGAGATAGAACTTGAAGAAAAGAATTCATCTTCCAATGTAATCGAAATCATCTATTGCAGAGAAGGACGCTCCGAATTCAAGCTAAAAGATGAATTTGTATTCTTATCATCAGGAGATTTGATGATTGTTAAATCAGATACAATTTCTCCAAAACAGAACTTCCCTTTAAGCCATTACCACGGTCTAACGATCTCAATTGATCTTGATAAAACACCTCATTGCCTATCTTGTTTTCTAGAAGATGTAAATGTAGAGCCAAAAGCCTTAGCAGATAGGTTCTGCAAAAACAATACTGGATTTATAACAAGGGCCAACAAAGGAATAGAACATATCTTTTCAGAAATCTACTCAGTATCAGAGGCGATAAAGAAAGGATATTGCAAAATAAAAACTCTTGAATTGTTGCTGTTCTTAAGTCAATTAAATCCTGAAGATGATGAAATGCACAGAAGACTTTACACTAAAAGTCAGGTATTGCTTGCAGAGAAGATTGCCAGATTGCTGTATGAAAATATGGATGAACATATAACACTTGAAGAGCTTTCAGATATCTTCCATGTGTCAGTAGCTCATATCAAAAATACATTTAAGAATGTATATGGCGTTCCTGTAGGATCATATTTGAGAACTCTAAAAATGGAGTCTGCTGCATATATGCTTGAGTATACAGATAAGACAGTGCTAGATATTGCTATCGAGCATGGATATGATAATGGAAGCAAATTCGCATCTGCCTTCCGCTCTGTTAAAGGAATAAATCCTGCCCAATATCGAAACGAGAAATATCGCAATTAATTGAATTCTATCCAAATGGAGCCTTTTTCTATCTTTTAAGAGCGGAAAGAGGCTTATTCTTTTGCCATACTGCATTTGTTAATGAGGAGAATACGTTTTGCTGGAAGAATTGCTCGTTAAGTATAGTTCACCTACCCTTGCAGGACTTAAAACTGGAAATATCTTTCTGTGTCCTTACAGCGATATATGTGCAATGAGAGATGATCTTAGAACATTTAACAAATGTCTTTATCCAAAAGGAATAAGGGTTCTACCTCTAAGCTATAAAACAGGAAAGGCTCTTATCTACATCTATCGGATATCAATGTTGAAATCTGATTTATTGGATAGTACTGCATGCTCACTCTTGCATAGCATTGGCTATGATACAGAGAATCCAGAAATATGCATCAAGAAGCTTATAAAGAGACTATCTCTAGAAGAGGGTTTTCCTCATGAAGTCGGACTATTTATAGGATATCCACCTGAAGATGTTTATGGATTCATTGCAAATAATGCAAAGGAATGCAAATGCGTTGGTTGTTGGAAAGTCTATGGAGATGCTGAAAAAGCTCAAAAGACTTTCGAGAAATACAAAAAATGTACAAATGCGTACTGTGCTCAGTATGCAAAAGGTATAACAATTGAACAACTTGCAGTTGCAGGTTGATAACACCATTATACGGAGGAAATATAATGAGTAAGATAGCAGTAATATACTGGAGTGGTACAGGAAATACCGAGGCAATGGCAAATGCTGTTGCTGATGGTGCTAAAGAAAACGGAGCAGAAGTATCACTATTTACAGCAACTGAATTTGATCCATCGAGCCTTGATTCTTATGATGCTCTAGCTTTTGGATGCCCTGCAATGGGAGCAGAAGTACTAGAAGAAAGCGAATTCGAACCTATGTTCTCTTCTTGTGAAGCAAAAATTCATGATAAAAAGATTGCTCTCTTTGGATCCTATGGCTGGGGAGATGGAGAATGGATGCGTAATTGGGAAGATAGATGCATATCTGATGGTGCTATTCTTTCATCAGAATCTGTCATCTGCAATGACGCTCCAGATGACGATACAATCGAAAACTGTAAATCCTTAGGCAAAAGCCTAGTATAGATAACACAATTCCTTCTATAAGCTCTCTATTGAGTACCAATCAGAAATGGTTGGTACTCTTCTTTTAAAAGATAAAAGAGATAAAAAAACCAGGAATGAATCCTGGCTAGTAGCGAGAGAGGGACTCGGACCCCCGACCGAACGGATATGAGCCGTTTGCTCTACCAACTGAGCTATCTCGCCATATATAAAATATTTAATTGTTTATTGAACCGTGTAACAGTTCGTAACCTTCATTTTTATAAAGCATTCACATTTTTTTGTCTAGTGGTTTTATAAAAATTAATAAAATAATTATCGATATTGTGAAGAATCCCTAAAAATGATTCAAAAACATGTTTGATTAGTCACAAAAAGAGGATGCATATCAAAACTCAAAGTTTAATCTTTGCATCCTCCCTCTGATAATTACATTAGTCTAGTTTTTCAATAAGTCTAAAAAAGCTCTTCCGGAGAAGAGCCCATAGTTAAATATTTTCCTTTTTGAATCTTTGCAGGAAGTCCTTCAAACGATCACTCTTTGGATTTTTAAAGATTTCAGTAGCGCTACCCTCTTCATCTATTACTCCATCAGACATGAATATAACTCTCTTGGAAACATCACGCGCAAAAGCCATCTCATGAGTAACAATAAGCATTGTCATACCAGAGGAAGCCAGTCCCTTGATTACATCAAGTACTTCTTCAACCATCTCAGGATCCAAAGCACTTGTTGGTTCATCAAATAGCAATACTTCTGGATTCATAGCAAGAGAACGAGCTATTGCAACTCTCTGCTTCTGTCCTCCAGAAAGCTGCCTTGGCTTTGCATTGATATATTCAGCCATACCAACCTTCGACAGGTATTCAAGAGCTATTTTTCTAGCTTCTTCCTTATTGCGCTTCAATACCTTTTCTTGTCCGATCATGCAGTTCTTAAGAACAGTCATGTTGTTAAAGAGATTGAAGGATTGGAATACCATACCGACCTTTGCACGGTATTTATCCTCATTCATCTCACCTTTAAGAACATCTTTTCCATGGAAAAGAATCTTTCCAGCAGTTGCATCCTCAAGAAGATTAATGCACCTCAAGAGAGTACTCTTACCAGAACCAGAAGGACCGATTATAGAAATAACATCACCACTTTCTACTGTGAAATCTATATCCTTCAAAACTTCATGGTTTCCAAAGGTCTTTGCTAAGTGTTCTACTTTAATTAGATCATCCATTAGTGAGTACCTCCTGTCTTTGGATTATAACGATTAAGTCCACTTGTGAAAGCGAGAGTGTCTGTTGTCGCAAGATCATAATCAGAAGGACCATCCATCTTTGACTCAGCCCATCTTAGAACGCGTGAGCTAATGAATGTCAGGAAGAAGTAAATGATCATCGTAACAGTTGCAGCTTCGAAATATGTATAAAGTGCTCCTGATATACTCTTGAAAGTAAAGAATAGTTCTACTGTACCAATAATGGATAGTACACAAGTATCCTTGATGTTGATAATCAAGTTATTGCCAATCTGAGGCATGATATTCCTAAGTGCTTGAGGAAGAACTACATAGCACATTGTTTGGAAATGGCTCATACCAATAGAACGAGCTCCCTCTAGCTGTCCTTTATCAACAGATAGAATACCACCTCTGACAGTCTCTGCCATATATGCACCTGTATTGATAGATACGATCAAGATAGCTGCACTCCACATTCCCAGGTTGATATTAAACAGCTGTGCCATTCCATAATAGATAAATGCAGCCTGAAGCATCATTGGTGTTCCTCTGAATACCTCAACATAGATATTCAGAATAACCTTAACGATCTTCAATAAAGCTCTTTTGGCTTTACCGGAGTTCTTATGAGGCTCTGTTGCTTCAACTAGTCCTACTGCAAATCCAATTACACAACCTAGAATTGTACATATGATAGCAATAGCCATAGTTGTAAGCGCACCCTTTATAAGGGATGCGCTATACCTATCGACTATGTAGACCATTCTATCTAGGAAATTCATCTCAGAGATTGTCATATATTACCTACTTACTTAATTTGATAGTGGCTGAACTGAAATTGCTTCATCCATCATGCGATTATAGTCATCAACTGTAAGTGTTGATAGTACTTCATTGATAGCATTCTTAAGTTCAGTGTTCTTCTTTGACAAAGATATACCAATGTTGATATCTTCCTGGCTTACTGCAAAGTCATCTCCAGAGCCAGCGAAATCAAGAAGCTTGAAATTAGGATAAGCAACTAGAGCTGCCTGAGCTGTAGGCATATCTGTACAAACTAAATCTACTCTTCCTGCAGAAAGGGCAACTAACATAGCTGGAGCGCTTTCCTGAGCTGGAAGAATCTTTGCATTCTTGATCTGTGGAAGACATACATCATACCAGATAGTGTTCTGCTGGCTTGTGCAAGTTACACCAGCTAGATCTGCTACTCCATTTGCTGAAGCATATTGGCTATCATTATTAACCAAACATACAATTGATGCATAATAATAAGGATTAGTGAAATCTACCATCTGAAGTCTATCTGATGTGATCGACTGACCTGCAATTACACAATCAACAGTACCTGACTGTACAGCTGGAACAAGAGAATCCCAATCAAGCTTTACAATCTCTAGGTTGTATCCGAGCTTCTCTGCAATGTATTTAGCCATCATTACATCATAGCCATATGCATATTCGGATGAACCTGAAATCTTTACTGCACCATTTGCATCAGTTGTTTGCGTCCAATTATATGGAGCATAGCTACACTCCATTGCAACTCTAAGAGTCTTAACTCCGCTATTATCTGCTGAACTCTCTTTGTTTCCTGCTGCAAATACAAATGAAAGTGAAACTGCCAAAACCAATAAAATAGAAATAATCTTTTTCATAACTAGATCTCCTATGTAATTAGGAGAATATATATTTGTTACTATTTAGTCAATATGTTATTAAAATAATATTCTGTTATTATAATAACACTATTTCTTCTATATTGCTAATCATAAAAGTCAGAAATACCAAAATCCTCTTTTCCTGAAAAAATTCCCTTAAGTATGGAACTTCAAACTCGACATATCTTCGCCGCGTCTGTTTGATTGCTTGAATCAGTCAAGAAAATCCTTTTAATTCTATTAAAGATATTCTAAATTTACCTTTAAATTTTATCAAAATAATATAAAATTCACCTTTTAAATTTATCAATTTAGTTTTAATATATCCTTAAAAGGAAAATAGTTATGTTAAAACGTAATATTTGGACAGATTTAATCACATGGAAAGAAAGAAAACACCATCCTTTAATCATCAAAGGATTACGACAAATAGGAAAAACTTTCATTGTTAAGAAATTTGGAGAAGAATTTTATAGTCATACAGTTTATATTGACCTTCGAGCCAATAAGACAATCCATGAAGCATTTAATGGCGATTTTTCTGTAGATCAAATGGTGATGTCTATTACAGCTAACATGCCATCTGCCAGATTTGTTCCGAAGAAAACTCTTCTGATATTGGATGAAATACAAGATTGTCCAAATGCCAGAAGCTCTTTAAAGTATTGGGATATAGACAATAGATACGATGTTATCGCAACAGGTAGTTTCTTAGGTATAAAGGGATTTAGAGCACCATATTCAAGAGGTATCCCTGTAGGCTATGAAGAACAATTAGATATGTACCCTCTTACTTTCAATGAATTCTTGATTAATAGTGGAATATCTTTAAATGTTCTTGATTATGTCAATGGATGCTTGGAAAAAGTTGAAACCATTGAAAAAACAGTTCATCAAAGCATACGGTCTCTCTACCTTCAATATTTGATTGTTGGAGGAATGCCAGAGGCATGCAACTCTTTTTTTGAAAATCACGATCTAAACAATGTTAGGAGAATACAAAGAAGAATACTGAATTCTATCAAGGATGATTTTGGTCGATACAAAGATAACTTTGGTAATGACAAAATCAATGAAGTTCTAAAGCTTCGTGCTGAAGCATGTTTAAATTCTCTTCCAGCACAGTTATCTAAAAAATATAAAAAGTTCCAATATAGCTTAGTTGATGCAAAAGGAAACTCTCCAGAAAAATCAGACGGCCTTCAATACATCGAGGATTTAGGTCTTGTTGTTAAGTCATACAACACTCGAGAACTCACATATCCATTGGAAGGAGTAAAAATCCCAACAGAATTCAAGGTTTTCATGATAGATACAGGACTTTTGATCTCTATGTTGGGAAAGGTTATTCCTGCAAAAATCCTTAATGGTGATATTAGCGCATATAAAGGAGCGATAGCAGAGAATATGGTAGCGTCTGCATTCAGAGCTGCAGGACGAGAATTGTACTACTATCATGCAACAAGCGGATCTCCTGAATTGGATTTCATATATGAAGAAAATGGAAACATTATACTTGTTGAATGCAAATCAACAAATAACAGAGCAACTAGCTTAAAATTTGTTCTTGCGAACCCAAAACGTTTTGGTTTACATGATGCAATAAAATTTGCAGATACAAATGTTGGACAAGGAGAAGGTTTCAAGACATTCCCTCTTTATGCTTTAGGCTTTCTAAAAAAAGAATCCAAAAGCTTAATAGTCGATACAATCAACACAAGTGAAATCAAAGCTCCAGACAACTGGCAGAAATAGAATGCTATCACTTAAAAAGAATTAAGGGCTAAGCAATCATTCGCCTAGCCCTATAATCAAAACGAAAGCATCAACCTATCGCTGTGATTTATCGTATGGAATACCTTCTGCCTTAGGTGCCCTACTTGTCTTAGATGTGAGAGCAAGTACGATTAGCGAGATAACATAAGGCATCATGTTATAGACAGTACTTGGAAGCTTGAGAGCAACAAGGAAATCAAATACAGCATATGTATTACCAAGAGCTCTAAAGAATCCAAAGAGAAGAGCAGCAAGTGCAATTCTATGTGGCTTCCATTGTCCGAAGATCATTACAGCAAGTGCCAAGAATCCAAATCCAGCAACACCATATTCGAACTTCCACATTGATACACCAGCCAAGATGTAACAAATACCACCAAGACCACCATAAGCACCTGAGATCAACACACCTGCCCAGCGCATCTTATATACGTTGATTCCAACACTATCTGCAGCTTGAGGATGCTCACCACATGCCATAAGTCTTAGTCCAAAGCGTGTCTTATAGAGAACTACATAAGCAATTACAAGGACTATAAGGGTAATGATCATAAACCAGTTGAACTCAAATCCATTGATAGACACTACGAATCTCTGCTTCGGAAGAATGTAAGAGATTTCAGAAGAAACGTTGTTTACATTCTCAGCTGTGTTGATGGCCTTAACAATAACTGTTGCAGCAGCTGTACCAAGAAGGTTCAAAGCTGTTCCAATAATAGTCTGGTCTGCCTTGAAATTAATGGAAGCAACAGCAAGCAGTGATGAATATAGAACACCAAAACCTACTGCACAAAGTAGTACGATCAAGACATAGAAGAAACCAGGAATGGCTAGAGGCAAAAACTTCATAGCCAATGCTCCACCGAGAGCACCCATTACCATTATTCCTTCAAGGCCAAGGTTAATTACTCCAGAGTGCTCTGAAAAACATCCTCCGAGAGCGACAAGAATAAGTACTGATGAGAATATAAGGGTATATTGTAGTAATAACATTAGTTCTTGCCTCCTTCTGCGATTTCTGCTTTCTTAGCCTTCTTCTCCTCTACTTTATCGATAATCTTATTCATCATTATCTTCATGAATAGTACAAATCCACATAGATAAATGATGATAGCTGAGATCAAATCAGAAATCTGAGAGCAGTACATAGTCTTATCTACATAAGCACCACCTAGGGTAATGTGCTGGATGAAGAAAGAAGCAAAGATGGTTCCAATAGGATTAAGTCCACCAAGGAATGTTGCTGCAATACCATTAAAGCCCATTGCAGGAACAGATGCTGTAGAACATTCCCATTGCTGAATACCTGTCTGATAGTACAAAGATGCACCAAGACCTGCCAATGCACCAGAGATCATCAATGCCAAGATGATGTTTCTGTTTTCCTTCATACCACAATACTTTGCAGCATTCTTATTGAATCCAGTTGCCTTAAGCTCATATCCAAACTTTGTCTTATCAAGAATGATCATGATAACAATTGCCATTATGATTGCAATTGGAACTGCCATGGTAACATAGTTATTGTTAAAGAGCTTATCAAGTCCCCATTTAGGAAGAAGTGCATTCTTTCCATATTGGCTCATCTGGAAAGTATATGGAGATGTTGGCTCCTTAACCTTACTAAGGATTGTGTTTGTACTATATAGGATTATCCAGTTAAGCATAATACCTGAAATTACTTCGTTTACATTGCAATAGGATTTCAAGATACCAATTACTGCACCAACCAAAGCACCTGCTAGGATAGCCAGAAGCAGGCAAGGAAACCAGCTCCAGCCCCACTTTAACGCAGCATACAGAGCAACACAACATCCAGCTGAATACTGGCCTGAGCATCCAATGTTAAAGAGTCCTACCTTGTAGCTAAAGAGAATGCTTAGAGCACACAAAAGAAGAGGAACTGTTTTTGCAAGTGTACTTCCAAAGTACTTCAATCTAGTTGCTGGCTTGTTGTAAACCATGAAGTTCTTCAAAAGTGTCATTACAGCGTTCCATGCTCCATTAGGATTAATGAGCAAAAGAACAACAAATCCAATCAACAATCCAAGCAAAATACAAATAAGGGAGGCAATTAGAGATTGCAATCCATTTGTTTTCCAAATGTTCTTCTTGTTCATGCTTTTACCTCCATTCTCTTAGCACCAGCCATATAAAGACCAAGTTCTTCTTCAGTTGTCTTCTTAGGATCGAACTCACCTACGATTTCGCCCTCATATATAACAAGAATTCGGTCTGAAACATCCATAACTTCATCAAGTTCTAGAGAAACAAGCAAGATACCCTTACCTTTATCTCTCTCTGCTATAAGCTGTTTATGGATATATTCAATAGCTCCAACATCAAGACCACGGGTTGGCTGAACAGCAATCAATAGCTCAGGATCCTTTTCAATCTCTCTTCCAACAATTGCTTTCTGCTGGTTTCCACCACTCATTGAGCGTGCTTTAGTGATAGGGCCCTGTCCAGAGCGTACATCATATTTTTCAATGATTTCTTCAGCATACTTACGGATATTGTCTCTCTTCAAGAATCCTGCCTTGCTTGTAAACTCATCCTTGAAATATGTTTGAAGAACAAGGTTGTCTTCAAGAGAATAATCGAGAACCAAACCATGCTTATGTCTATCTTCAGGAATATGGCTCATTCCAAGAATGCTCTTCTGTCTAATTGATGATTTTGAAACGTCATGTCCATCGAGGACAATCTTGCCTGAAACAAGAGGATCCAAGCCAGATAGTCCATGAATAAACTCTGTCTGACCATTGCCATCGATACCAGCAATACATACGATTTCACCTCGTCTGACTCGAAGAGACACATCCTTGACAGCGTTGTTCTTATGGATCTTGGACGCAACTGTCATATTGTCTATCTCAAGAACAACATCACCAGGAGTGCAAGGCTTCTTTTCAACATGGAAGTTAACGTTTCTGCCTACCATCATCGCAGAAAGCTCTTCGATGTTTGTCTCACTTGTATTTACTGTACCAATGTACTTACCCTTTCTAAGTACAGTACATCTATCTGAAACAGCCATGATTTCAGCAAGCTTATGGGAGATGAACAATATTGACTTTCCTTCTGCCGCAAGATTCTTCATGATCTGCATCAACTCGGAAATTTCCTGAGGAGTCAATACAGCTGTAGGCTCATCAAAGATCAAAATCTCATTATCTCTATAGAGCATCTTGAGAATCTCTGTTCTCTGTTGCATTCCTACTGTGATATCTTCAATGATGGCATCAGGCTCTACCAATAATCCATACTTCTCAGAAAGAGCAAGAACCTTCTTTTTAGCCTCATCCTTTTGCAAGAACCCATACTTAGTTGGTTCAACTCCCATGATGATATTATCAAGAACACTAAAACATTCAACAAGCTTAAAGTGCTGGTGAACCATTCCAATGCCAAGGTTATTTGCATCATTAGGATCTTTGATCTCAACTACTTTGCCATCTTTCTTAATGACACCTTCTTCTGGTTGATATAAACCAAACAGGACACTCATCAGTGTGGACTTACCTGCTCCATTCTCACCCAGAAGCGCATGAATCTCACCTTTCTTTAGCTGCAATGTAATATTGTCGTTAGCAACAATACCTGGAAAGCGCTTGGTGATATTCAGCATTTCAATTGCATACTGATCTTCCAATGTATGCCTCCTTATAATGTTTTCTCTTTCAAGAAAAAAATTAAGTCATTTAGATGAATTTTATTATACCATAGAAATCTCGACAACAAGAAACGATAAACACCAGCAACCTATTGTTGTAATTAAAGAATAATCAGGCCCATTTCATGAATAAAGGGCCACCCGAAGGTGACCCTAAATGTGCAATCGAGTTTAGATTACTTGATGTTACCAAGATCCTTAACTGTGACTGTCTTAGCGTTATCAGCTGGGCTGATGAGTGTATCGTTGTTAACCTTGATCTTTCCTGTGTAGATGTCATTAACAAGGTTTACATAATTCTGCTTTGTGAAAGAATCTGACCACTCTGTTCCCTCTAGTGGGATACCTACGAAGTTAGACTCAACATCTGTTCCTGAAATAAGTCCGAGGTTACCAAATGTGCCAGCAACTGTTGCCCAAGCGTTATCCTCGATGATGAGCTTCAATGTAGCCTGTGTTGAAGAATATAGACCCTTCATAGCTGAAGTAACTGTGATAGGAGCATTATAATCTGCATCAAGTTTTGCCTTCTGGTCTACGTCAACACCGATAATCTTTCCACCAGCCTTAACTGCTGCTTCTGCAACTGATGTGAATACAGAACCACCACAAGCAAATACAACGTTAGCACCGTTAGCATACATAGAATCCATAGCTGCTGTGATATCAGCATCGCCAAAGAACTGGTTAGCATATGCGTACTGAATAGTAACATTCTTACCAAGCTTAGCTGCTGCTGCATCTGCGCCCTGGATAAATCCATAACCATATCTAACAACTGCTGGAACAGCCATACCACCACAGAATCCGAGGTTGTCATAGCCAAGAGCTACAGTTGCATAGCCAGCGAGGAATCCTGCGATTTCTTCCTGGTAAACAATGCAGTATACGTTAGATAGATCGATATAATCAGCTACGTTGTAGTCAGCTGGGTTATATGTATAGGATGAGCCAACTGCTGCAGCAAGGATATCACCAAGAGCAACGTCTAGAGCTACAAACTTAACATCCTTATACATTGGAGCTGTCTGAACTACTGTCTCACCAAATGCAAAACCTGGCATAACAATAATGTTAAAGCCTTCATCGATAGCCTGCTCAACCATAGCTACACGAGCTTCTGTTGAGTCGCCAGATGGCTTGAAATATTTGAACTTAATGCCATTAGCTTCGCCATATGCCTTACAAGCCTCGTAGGTTGTCTGGTTAAATGACTGGTCTGTGATATCACCATAGTCTGTAATCATTGCGATAGCATAAGTCTCTGGAGTCTTTGCGCCCTGTGCTTCAGATGAACCTTGAGCAAAGAGTGATAGTGAAAGACAGAGAACTAAAAGGACTAAGAATACTTTTTTCATTTGTTCCTCCAAGAAAAATTCTCAAATGGCTTTAAGCCACATACTCGAATTATAAGGGGACCCTATTCAAAGTGCAACAAATAATGAGATTTTGCTCATTTTTTCTTGGGGCAAATACGTCTAAATGATACTTTTCAAAGTATTTTTTATGTATAAAGACACCAACAAACAGCGTTGCAGATGCCTCTAGCGGGTTTTGCATATAAACCTACTCAATTTCTTCCAATGTCTTTTCATCTTTTAAAAGTATGATACTAAGTGCAATCGCATATCTATATACACTCAAGACGCTCAAGGGCGATAACAGATGCACCAATTGCACCTACGAGTTCAGGGTTTTCTGGAATATAGATTGGAAGGCCAAGCTTCTTCTTCAAAGCTTTGACAACGCCTTTGTTTCTAGCAACTCCCCCACTCATCATCACCTCTTGCTCGATACCAACACGCTTTAAGAGAGATGTTGCTTTATTTGCAATGGATGAACATACGCCATATGCAATATCTTTAAGTTCATTGTTCTCTGCAATTAAGGAAATTACTTCAGACTCAGCAAAAACAGTGCACATACTTGTGATCTCAATGTCTTTGTCTGAAGAGAGCGCAACTTCTCCCAATTCTTCTACAGGAATGCCAAGAGTATGGGCAATACTTTCTAGAAAGCGTCCTGTACCAGCAGCACACTTGTCGTTCATGACAAAGTCTTTTACATTCCCGTTATCACGAATGCTGATAGCTTTACTGTCCTGACCTCCTATATCAAGCACTGTACGTACCTTATTATTAATATAGTGTGCACCCTTTGCATGACATGATATTTCGGTAACACTTTCATCAGAAAAGGAAATTGCAACGCGTCCATAGCCTGTGGCAATAGTGGAAGCGATATCATCTTTTGTAAGATTGTTTCTTTCAAGTAAGATTCTATATAGCTCGCGTGCGCTATCTTCAGATTTAGCACCAGTAAGGATAGATGTTGAATCAACAATCTTTCCTTCCCTTGTCATCACAACACCATTGGTGCTTGTAGAACCGCTATCTATTCCTATAACAAAACGTCCATTGTTATCCACTTTATCTACTTTCCTTTCCCCAAGTTCTTCCAAGAATGCTTCAACACGAGTCTTGATCTGACCATTTGTACTATCTAGGTAATCACTATTGATAAATAAAACAGGCTTTCCAAGACGCATGATATCACTATGCTGGAACGAATAAAGATCGCAGAATTGAATCTCATGAAAGATTATTCCATCAATCTTGGACAAATCACAAGGAATCTCTCTTTCTCTATCTCGCATTCGCGCACATGGATATTGCTCCATCAAGGATTTTGCATACAAATCCAGGCCATTGTTTGTGTCAACAATTCTTGTCAATCCTGTACAAGATAGATCCCCTACGATATTGACATCTCTATCAAGAAGAGCATTTTTGATCTCAGGATTCATCCTTGCACCCATCAAAAGAACATTCTTTTGTCTCTTGCTGTATTTAAATTGCAAATCCTTACGTTTGCAATAATTACAGCTATTAATCTTTGATATGTCAAATTTTTTTGATGAGTAGTTTTCATATGCATGAATCATCTCTTGGATGCGTTTACTGTATAATTCATATGCTGCCTCTGAATTGTTATGAGGAAGATCCAAAAGATATATGAATTTATCTCGAAGTTCAGAGCGCAGAAGATCATATAAGCGTTTGGTGCTATCACAACAAGTTGTGAGTATTATGCCATTGAAATCGCCTCGTTTGATCTCTTCGAATGCACCTTTGATAAATGAGCACATGTTTATGTGCATATTTGAACTTGTCTCTTTTACATCAGAGACATTGATCAATTTGCATTCTTCATCAAAGCCATTGAAGATTTCTATCGGTGCATATTTACAGAAATACCCAATCATCTTTCCTCCAATAGCTCTAGAAAAGCTTCAGCTCTTGTTTTCATCTGACCATCTTGGCTATTGCGTTTATCAAGAGCATCACCATCCAAAACAAGAAATGGAATATCCTTTTCTTTGTAATGAGCTTTCAATAGCGAAAGTCCCCCGGATGCTTCCTTGCATCCCCATTGGCTGAATGCAATGATTCCATCTGTTTTATGAATGGACAATATTCTATCAAGGTGCTCTATCTTATACTCATATGGCCTATTGAATGCATTGTGAATTAGTTTACGTGCAAGTGATTCAAATGGCTTATCTGGATCTAGGATATCGAAAGTATCGAATATCATATCTGATCCAACAATCTGATATTTATCAGAAGAATCAAAGAGTGCTTTCAAAGGTTCTGAATAAAATGGAAGAACATGAACCCATAGAATGTTCTTACCATCAAATAATTCAGCACTCTCTAGTTCTTTATTTACTCTCTTTATCCAAGACAGAAACTCTTTGGTTCCCAATAGAGAGTGTGTTGCCATTATCAAATACATCTGATCTATAAGCTTTCCAGGATATTTATGAATGGAGGAAAGCTTATAGAACCTAATGAGCTCTTCTCTACCTTCATTTTCCATTCTGATAATTTCCCTAAGTTTATCTATATCGAATGTAGAGAATGATTTAGCCAAAGTTTCTAGCTCCTCTGCTAGATACTTTATGCTCGATTTATCATCTGAATATGGAATATCTATATAATGAAATGGAATATCTTTCTTTTCAGATAGATACCTAAATGCACATAGATTCCCATCGCATGCAACGGACGTGGAAACAAGACTCTCAGAAATTGGCGTTAATCCACTGACTGCAGAGATAAATGCCTTATGATAAGAGCAAAGAGTTGTTGCAACTCCTTCGCTCTCTGTTTTATCAATTAGGTATTTTTCAAGACCATACCCATGTGAAAGAAAACAAGATATTGCTTCTGTTGAAATTGCATTCACGCCCGATGCCATCAAAATCTCATGAGGTGTGAATATAGAAGAAAATACAAAACGTGAAGATAGAGAATTGCAGACATAATCCATCATCATGCTTTCCAGCTCTTGATATCCCTTAGCAATGGATTTATCTGGAGCAATATGATTCTTGATAGCAAATAGCTTGAAGCCAAGGTATGCGCTTTTCCAGCCCTTACCTTCATATACTTTATCTCGAACATATTGAGTATATCTATCTGCAAAATTCATAGATACAAGATAACAAAAAAGGAAAAAGATTTGAATAAGAAAGCCCCTCTAAGCAAGCCTAGAGAGGCAATATATCGAGAGGATTTCGATAACAAAACTATTCAGCAGACTTCTTTGCAACTTCCCAACCTGTTCCAGCTTCCACTGCTTTATAACCTTCTGCAATGTATGCATCTGCTGGTTTTTCTGAGAATAATCCACCTGTAATGAATCCAGTCTTATCTGCAGACTTAACAGCTACCTTATCAGCAGTTGTAGAAGTGCAAGTAAATTCACCACCCTTGATCTCAAGCGCTACCTTATCAGGAGCTGGAGATGAGTTTTGACCCTTTGTCTGGTAGAAAGGAATGTAGCCAGAGAACTTACCAGAATTAACAACAACCTTAACTGGAAGATTTGTTGTATGCTGCTTAATATAGATTGCAGAAGAAAGCTCTGAAGTAATAGAACCACCAACACTTGGAGATGTTCCATATTCAGTTCCACCAACAATTGTTGCACCGTTGATCTCTGCTTCTCCAGCACACAATACAAGAGCATTTCCATTACTTGTTATATTTGCTTTATCAACAATAACTTTTGCATAACCTGCAATATAGATACCACCATCTCCTAGATCTTCAATCTTTGCATTTTCGTGAATATGAATCATTGGAGCTTTTTCAGTATTCTTAATTGTACCATTTACATAAAGAGGCTGCTTGCCCTTGATTGTCCCATAGATTTCAACTTTAACGCCATAGGAAGCACTTGCTCCATCAGCATTGTACACATTAATAGGACCTTCTACAGTTACATCTTTTCCAATTGAAAGATAACTCATTGTATCCTTCTCTAGGCTAGCAGAACCTGTGATATCAAAGGTTTTATCTCCTACTGATTTGATTGTTCCTTTACCAACAACACTAAGACTTCCGCCTTCTCCTGTTCCTTGGTAATTGATACTAATACTGCCATTACCTAAATCAATGGTTTTCCCATTGAGATCAATTGTCAGTGTTTGTCCTTTATTGATATCAATATAGTCATTTACAGCAATGTCATTCTTTAAATAAATAGCTTTTGTGCCATCTCCGACTGCAGCAAGTAAAGCTTCCTTTGTTTCAACGCCAACAATTTTTACAGTTTCATTCTCACAAGAGATAGCAAATATAGCCAATAGTACAACCATTGCTATAACGAAAAGATTCTTTTCATATATACCTACTCCTTAAATATGTATATTAGATTCTTTACTTGCTTTATTTATTCTGTCAAGCGTTAATTCGTTACTATAGTTTTAATTATTTAAACAGACTGACAAAAAATCATCTAGTTATATTCATGCAGGTAAAACAATCAGAGAGGAAAATATGAAAAAGTTTGATGTTTTTACAAATTTATTTGTTTGTCGTTTTAACAACAAAACACAATATGAAAAACAATCAAAATCAGAAATCTACCAAAAGATTTTCCAGGAAAGATCTTGGTAGAAGAAAGCAACTACAAAAAAAATGCCAGCATTACACTGGCATTGTTAGAAATATATGATCGTTTATAGAACATGTAGTGATTCAGTATCGATAACTAAATGGCACACATCCCCTGCTTTATAAACCTTTTTATTCTTTGGATTGTATTCTTCAAGCTTAACAAGAGTATCTCCTACCATTACATGATAGTTCTGATAAGAACCCATGAAGCATGAAACTACAACTTTACATTCGATTCCACCCTCATCTCCGAGTTTAGCAGCCTCAGGGCGAAGTACAGCAGTATAAGAATGGCCAAGTTTCATATCATTCTTCATAGGAGTCTTTAGCTTCTTGCCTTCAAAATCAAGAACAGCATATCCACCTTCTTCGCCTTTGAATGTTCCCTTCAAGAAGTTAGCTTCACCGATGAAGTCAGCTACAAATTCATCAACAGGATGGTAGTAGATCTCCTCCGGCGTTCCCATCTGAGCAACTACTCCCTTGTTCATGATGATGATTCTGTCAGATATTGCCATAGCTTCAGATTGATCATGAGTTACATATATAGCTGTAATTCCAACCTCCTGCTGAATGCGTCTGATTTCGGTTCTCATCTGAACTCTTAGTTTTGCATCCAAGTTTGAAAGAGGCTCATCGAACAACAAGACAGATGGCTCAAGAACAAGAGCACGCGCAAGAGCAACACGCTGTTGCTGTCCACCTGAGAGCTGATTGGTCATTCTCTCTTCCATTCCATCAAGCTCAACTAAGTGAAGGATTCTCAAAACCTTCTCTCTTATTTCCTCCTTAGGAAGCTTTCTAAGTTTCAAGCCATAAGCTACGTTGTCATAGATATTATAGTGAGGAAGAAGAGCATAGCTTTGGAATACCATCGCAGTGTCACGCTTATTAGGAGTCAGCTCGTTGATAGCTTCGTCTCCCAAGTAGATTTCTCCCTCATCAGGGCTTTCAAAACCAGCAATCATCCTGAGTGTTGTAGTCTTTCCACATCCTGATGGACCTAGAAGTGTTACAAATGAGCCTGGCTCAATAACAAGAGAAGTATCCTTAACAGCATAGAAATCCTTACCTGTCTTTGGGTCCTTATATATCTTCGATATGTGTTCTAGACGAACACCTTTCTTAATCTTTTCCATTATTCAGCCTCCTGAATTTTCTTACTGGTTCCAAAGTGCTTGATGAATAGGTTCATCAACAGTACTGAGCCATATGTTATAACGATGAGGATAGTTGCAAATGCGCACGCAAGTCCGTAGTTACCCTTCTCTGCAAACTCGTTGATCTGTACGGTAATAAGCAAGAACTGTGGAGTAACAAGAAGAATGATAGCAGAGATAGCTGTGATACTTCTTACGAATGCAGTTACAAGACCACTTAGGAATGAATCCTTGATCAAAGGAAGAGTAACTGTCATGAATACCTGGAATGAGTTAGCTCCCATATCATATGCAGACTCTTCAATTGACTTATCGATCTGCCTTAAAGCAGAAATTCCACTTCTTGTTCCTGTAGGTAGAGATCTAACTACAAACACAATAACGAGAATAGCAGCAGATCCATATAGGCCTTGCAGTATACCAGTATGGAACAAACCACCGGAGAATCCTCTGATGTATCCAACACCAAGAACAGTTCCAGGAACAGCCATAGCTAACATGGATACAGCTTCAATAAAGCCTTTGGCCTTGAACTTCTTCTTAACAACAAGATAAGAGATAATCATTGACAAGAGCGCTGTAATTGGAGCTGAGATCAAGGAAAGCATAAAGGAGTCCTTGAATGCCTTGAATCCCTTGTATCGAGTAAATACAAGCTTGAACCACTTAGTTGTTAGTGGGAAGAACTTATATCCCCAAGTTGGGAAGAATGCACCAATTGGAACACAGATGTACATAACAATTACAAATATTGCTATAGCGGAACAGAAGACGGTCAGTGGATACTTAACTGACTTATCCTCTATAAGCATTCTGCCTCTCGATGCCTTACCTGTAAGAGTTGCAGCTGTCTTCTTTTCTAGAACATATTTCTGAACAGCGAACATCAAGAGTGTAATTGCAAGTAGTACTACTGCCATTGCAGCTGCACCGGGCTTGTCGTATGCGCCAGTGATTTGCAAATAAATAGTTGTTGCAAGAGTATCGTAAGAGCCACCGATTATCATTGGGTTAGCAAAGTCTGCAATGGATTCAATGAATGTAACCAAGAATGCATTACCCAATCCTGGAAGCATCAAAGGAAGAGTAACGCTTGTAAATACCTTGAATCGAGATGCACCCATATCTCTAGCAGCTTCCTCAAGAGATGGATCGATATTCTTTAAAAGGCCCTTTAGCATCATGTAACAAACTGGGAAAAATGTTAAAGATTGAACTATTGCGATTCCCCAAAAGCCATATACGGAGTTATCATATATGCCTAACAGGTGTCGTGTGATAATTCCTGCTTTACCAAAGAGCATGATCATTGAAAGAGATAGAACAAATGGTGGAGATACTACAGGAAGCATTGATACTACCTTAAATAGTCCTCCAACGAATTTGTTCATCTTTAGATATACTTCAACATACGCAAACAAAAGTCCAACTAGAGTTGAGAAGATACCAACTACAAAGCCGACTTTCAACGTATTGGTAATTGCTGTTTTAAATGTTGGGATGGAGAAGATACGTTTGAATGCACTGATACCAAACTTTCCATCTCCTACAAAAGAATCAACTAGCAAAATAGCCAATGGATATAAGATAAACAGGGTAAGAAAAGCAATCAGCACTACAATTGTAGTTACCATGATAGGATCCTTCATCAGCTTCTTCCTATCTAGTGCTGCGCCTTGACCTTTGGCCATAGCTTTCCTCCTTTATTTGAAAATAAGGGATGAGGAACTCCCCATCCCTTGATAATTTGTTAGATTGTAATTACTTAACCTGGAAACGAGTTGTATCACCAGTTGCAGCTCCAGAATTAGCAAGAGCATTCATAACCTCTGTGATATAAGTCTTGATGTTAGCAGTAGCATCCTCGAAGTCATAATCGATGACGTTAGATGGATCGAGACCAAACTTGTAAGCAATCTCTGGCTGCTCAGCATTGTCAAGAACCAAGAACTGGTAAGAACCATTTTCCTTAGCGATGTTTACACAATCTGGAGAAAGAGCGAACTCAACCCAAAGCTTAGCTGCGTTTGGATGCTTTGCTCCCTTGAAGATAGCTGTAGCACCGATTTCACATGTTGTTCCTGATGAAGGAATAACAAGACCGATGTTGTCATAACCATTGTCAACAATCTGATAAATACCATCATGCAAGAATCCGATTCCAATAACACACTCACCAGAACCAACGTTCTTTGAAGGACCTGAACCTGACTTTGTGTATACCTGGATGTTCTTGTCGAGGTCAACGAGGTACTGGATACCAGCATCATGCCCATACTTCTGGATTACAGTGTTAATAACAAGCTTAGCTGTTCCAGCTGTGTTGTAGTTACTTAGCCAAATAAGACCCTTGTACTCAGGCTTAATCAGATCTGCGAAATCCTGAGGCACGTCGATACCAAGTCTAGCAACCTCATCCTTGTTGTACATGAATCCTAGAAGACCTGTGTAGATACCATGCCATCTGTGTTCCTTATCCATATAAACTGGAGATAGAAGATGCTTTGCATTCTCTGCTTCATATGGCTCCAAGAAACCCTCTGCAGCTAGAACGTTATAAGGGTCTGTTGTACCGCCGAACCAAACGTCAGCAGATGGATTGCCCTTCTCTTCTTCAATCTTTGCCTGAACTTCACCAGTTGACAAGCGCTGATATGTTGTCTTGATTCCATACATCTGCTGGAACTTTGCACATGCTGCTGAAAGATACTCTTCCTCACATGAACCATATACAATAAGTTCACCCTCTGCCTTTGCAGCAGCAACAAGTGGACTATCTGTAGAAGCAGTTGCTGTTTTAGCTACTTCATTTGCACCCTGTGCGAAAATGCCGAAGCATAGTGTAGAAAGAACCAAAAGTGTTACCAATACTTTTTTCATATAACCTCCTAAGCCTTCTCCCTAGGCCTATACAAATATTATTTATCCGCATACTTCAATTCGCAACAAACGAAAATGGTAAATTCTTCATCTTTTTTGTTAATTCTGTGCTTTTTTGCTTTTTTGGAGCTACTGAACCGGATTAATTGTACAAAATTGAACTAATTCACATGAAATTATCAGCAACTTGTTCAGAAATAAACAACCCAAAGCAAAACACCTTGGGTTGCAGTTAGTTCAATTAGCAATCAAACGTTGAATCTATCGTACTTATTGGCACAATCGAGACAGAGAGTTTTTCCGTCCTGGATTCTAATCCAATTGGCACCAGCCTTTTCTCCACAGCATTCACAGACATATGAGTCAAAGATTCTTGCTCTTTCAGGAAGGGTTATCTTTGTCTCTTTGACAGTAAATACCTTCTCAAGGTTCTCCATTGTTGCAAATGCTGGAATATCAACCTCTTTTGGATCTGGAATAGAGCCAGTTACTACAAGTCTAATAGACTTTCCATTAGCTCTTGAATAGAAAGAGTAAGCACTCTTACCTGTCATATGAAAAAGCAGATTCCCTTTACCTGCGGTGCATCCTGTGATCACCTGGATAGCATCAACTCCACATGCATCGTTTTCAGAAATACAAACAACTTGCTCATCTGTAGAGTATTCAAGATCTAGTAGTCTAGAAGCATATATTGCAGCAAGATAGCCAGTAACAAGTCCTTTGCATACATGTCCATGAAAATCAGCACACTTATCCCATTTGGCTTTATAGTCAAAACTCATATCTCTTCCTTTATAAGGACATACCTCTGTCCTTCATCATTAATTATCTTTGCCTTGATTCCATACACAGAATCAATCATCTCTTCATTAACGTCATTTACATGACAGTAGTATTTACCAACACCATCTTTCATGAAAAAGACCCTGTCAGAGCTAGAGAGAGCCAGATTCAAGTCATGAAGAATCACAAGAACAGTCATATTCCTCTCTTTAGCCATCTTTCTAATAAGATTCATCATTGCATATTGGTTCTTTGGATCCAGTGCACTTGTAGGTTCATCAAGAAGCATCACACGAGGCTCTTGAACAAGAGCTCTTGCAACTAATACCTTTTGCATCTCTCCTCCCGACAGTTCATCAAGATTCCTGATAGCAAACTCTTCAAGTCCTAAGCGATGGATCATATCTTCAACCATAGCCAAATCTTCGTTGCTTGCACCCCATTTCATATATGGTTTTCTACCAAGTAGAATGCTATCGAAGACAGAGATTTGAGTCGAATCGCTCTTTTGAGCAACATATGCAATTGCTCTTGCAAGCTCATTTCGATTCATTTCATCGGTTGAGACATTATCGATAAAAACCCTTCCTCTTGATGGCTTTCTGATTCTGTTGATACAAGTGATCAAAGTAGACTTACCAGCGCCATTGTTGCCAAGTATTGCAACTACTTCGCCATCGGAAGCAGAAAGAGAAACATCCTTCAAAATCATGCTCTGACCATAGGAGAAAGAGAGGGATTCTATATCTATCATCTTGCCCTCCTCTGTCTCATGATCAAATACAAAAACAGAGGTGCTCCCATAAAGGATGTAAGCGCACCTATTGGAAGAACAATTGGAGCAACTATCATTCTGCATGCAATATCTGCAAGCAATAGAAGTAGTGCACCACAGAGTGCAGACGTTGGAATCAGGAATCGATAGTCATTACCTACAAAACGTCTCATTATGTGGGGTGCAATAAGGCCAATGAAGCTAATGCAGCCTGTAAAAGCAACAGACACAGATGAAATAAGAGCACAGAATGCCAAGCTAAAAGGTACTAGCAATGAGGTATTGACTCCCAAGCTCTTTGCACTGTCGTGCCCCGACTCAAGTGCATTGTAGTTCCAACGATTTGAAACAAAGAATACAAACGATGCAAAAGACAGAAGAGCTATTATAGCTATCTCGCGCCAGCCTGCACGCCCAAGGTTTCCAAATGTCCAATAAACTATTGTCGATACCATCACGTCATCTGCAAAGTATTGCAATAACGTTGTTCCACCTGTGAACATAGAGCTGATTGCAACGCCTGCGAGAACCATCACTGATGGTGTAGAATCCCTGAGCTTTGAAAGCGCAAGTATTACTACAGTTGTTAGCATTCCCCCCAAGAACGCACATACAGATACCATATAAGGATTAGTAATGGTAAGAGCAGCACTTGATGCGCTTCCTGTGTTGATCTGAGAGCCTGCATCCAAGCATATTATTGCAAGAGCCGCACCAAAGGATGCTCCTTGAGAGACTCCTAATGTGGATGAAGAAGCAAGTGGATTACGAAGCACATTCTGCATTATGCATCCACTTAGAGAAAGAGAAGCACCTACAACAAGAGCTGACACAAGACGAGGAAGACGAACATTCCTGATGATGGTATTCATCTGCCTAGAGCTCTTTCCAAAGAGCGCCAAGATTACATCCTTAATGCTCATATTTGCAGATCCTGCCAATAAAGAAAGCAAGCTGACTACCATGAGGCCTATGGCCAACACAAATAGAACAACCCACTTTCTGTTTATATATTGAGAATAGTTTTCAAGATCCAGCTTATTCTTTCTCATTATTTACCGATTTCAATCTTTCCATAATAAAGACCACCTGCGGCCATTTCATCATAGAAATCCTTTCCTAGCATTGTATTCATAATCTCTGAACACTTATCTCTGAAGTCTACATCAGCAAAAGCGTCTGGGAACAATACTGTTCCTGCATAGTAAGCGTTCATCAACAAATATGTGATATTAGGACCTGCCGCATTTGTAGATGGCATAGTATACACATCTCCATTCTCAATAGCCCTTAATGACTCAAAGTACTTCGGATTGGCATCATACTCGGCATTTACAAGGTCCATATTACCTGGATCTAGGAATATGATGTCTGGATCCCATGCAATGATTTGCTCTGGATTAACATCAAAACCATCATTTCCAATATATGCCTTTCCTGTAGCTTCTGCCTCTGCTTTAGCTACTCCTGTCTGCTTTTCAACAAACTCATCAGCAACATTAAGCGCATTGACAGCATCAAATGCTGGAAAGTTTACATATGTGAAAGCAAAGCCATGACGACCATTGAAAGTAACTGCGCCAGTGTATGCTCTAAGCTTTTCTGACTCAGGAATATCCTTTGTTCTTGCATTGAGATCTGCTTTACAAGAATCGATGTACTTCAATATCTCTTCGCATCTTTCTTCAGCGCCAACAACGGATGCAAATATTCTCATTGAACGATGGAAGCCTTCGTCAATAAAGCCCTGTGTTCTGTATCTGATTGAGACAACAGGAATTCCTGTTAGCTTCTGAAGCTCTTCACAAGCATCTTCATTGAAGCCTGCAACAATTACATCTGGCTGAAGCATGATGATCTCTTCTGCGTATGCATTGTTCTGGCCACTTCCACCACCAGCGCCTACGCTTGGCTTATCCTTAAGCTCATCGAAGTATACAGAGCTATAGTCAAACTTAACTGAATTTGCTTTCTTATCCATATCCTCAGCACCAACGAGCATATCGACAACATCAAGGTAAGATGCCATTCTTGGTCCCATAGATCCAAGTGCTACAATTGTTTTCACTTCTGTAGGGATCTCTACTTCTCGATTCCAAACATCAGTAACGGTTCTAGTTGAGTTAACGGCCTGAGTTTCCTGCACTGCGCTTGCAGCAAGAGGTGCGATTAGAAGGCATAGAACGCCTAAGACAAATAAGATTTTCTTCATAAAACAAGTTCCTAAAACTAAATTACATTGGATAGGTCTTTCTTCTGAAAGAGATTTGAATTCAAACCAATGAACAATAAAAACGAATACCAAAGCTTCTGCTTATCAAACTTGCTTCATGCAAATCATAGTCAACGTTGACTAGTATGAGGTTGGACGAAAAAAAGTCAAGCGTATTTGGATTTTTATCCCTTTATTTACACAAATTAAGATAGTGTAACAATAGATAATTGTTTGTTATACTCACTCTATAAGAGGTATTTTGTATGAATGAATACATTAAAATGGCAAACAGCATGCCACTATATCTAGTTGTTGCTGTCGTGCTTGGCTTTGTCGCAATATGCTGCGTTGTATTTATTGCAATCAGCTATAAAGCAGGCGTGAAGCTAGGTATGGAAAAGAGAGTACTAAAAAAGACAATCACATCCTCTGCTCTATTTACTATCTTCCCAGCGATATCGATCTTGTTAGGTGTCATTGCACTATCAGGATCATTGGGTATTCCAACTTCCTGGCTAAGACTTTCGGTAGTTGGAAACCTAAGCTACGAAGCACTTGCTGCAAATGCTGCTGCTGAAGCTATGGATGTTTCGCTGAAAGCATCAGAGCTTAATGCAGACAATCTAGTGACAATAATTGCAGTTATGACAAGCGGAATTTGCTTTGGAATCCTTGCATGTATATTCACTCTTGAGCCATATTCAAGAAAGACCTCAAAAATAAACAAACCAAAGACCGGAAATGGAAAGAAAGGCTTTGCAGATTGGGCAATGGTCGCACTCTTCATAGGAATGTGTTCTGCATTCGTAGGAAGCTATGTTGCAAATTGCTTTGTCGCACCTAAAGGAAAGGCACCTACAGTAGTTCCTCTTATCACAGCCCTGATTGCAGGGCTAGCAATGGGCATATTGGAATTAATAAGAAAGAAATTCGACATAAAGTGGCTCGATAGCTTCTCGCTAGCTTTCTCGATGCTTCTTGCGATGGCAGGAGCAGTGTGCATTGCACCACTATTTTGATAGGAGAAAAAGATATGCCATACGATTACTCAGAATACGAAAAACAGATTCATAGACTTGGTCGCACGATGCAAATTGTAGGACTTACGATGCTATTTCTTGTTCCATTTGTCTTTTCATGGATTTTGGATGCCTCGATAAACTGGAAAGGATACCTATCAGGAATAATGAAGATATTCCCTATCTACATCCCATCATGCCTAGTTGAATACATAATATATGTCCCTATCTTGGGTGCCGGAGGTTCCTACCTTGCTTTCATGACAGGAAATATCACAAACATGAAGCTTCCATGTGCTATCAGTGCAAAGGAAATTGCTCAAACTGAAGCAGGAACTGCAGAGAACAACATTGTCTCTACACTATCAATTGCAACTTCTTCGCTGGTTACAATGCTCGTGATATTCATTGGAGTTCTAAGCTTGATCCCTCTTACTCCAATTCTGGAAAATCCAACACTAGCACCAGCTTTTGAGAACATTCTACCTGCACTATTTGGTGCTTTAGGAGTACAATACTTTGTGAAAAGCTGGAAATTGACAATAGTACCTCTTCTTTTAACAGTTGTACTATGTCTAATTGTTCCTGCCTTGATTGCACAGACAACATATATGATGATCATATCTGGAGCCATTGCAATTGGACTAGCATTTATTTTCTATAAAAAAGGATGGTTATAATACATGAACGAAAGAGAAAGAGAGTATGCTGAAAAACTCTCTAAGATGATTCAATGCGAGACTATCTCCGTAAAGGATGTTCCTAATAAAGAGAAGTTCGATCAATTCCATGTACTTCTAAGGGAGTTGTTCCCTCTTGTATTTACAAAGTGTGAGGTTGTTGAGATCGACTCATCCCTATTGATCAAGATGAAGGGAAAAGGCAAAGGCGAGCCTATTCTATTGATGAGCCATCAAGATGTAGTATCTGCAAATGGTGATTGGACATATCCACCATTTTCAGGCCTTATAAAGGATGGCAAGGTTTGGGGAAGAGGAACAGTAGATACAAAGGGCGCTCTATTTTGCATCTTCCAATCCATCGAGGAACTATTAAAGGAAGGCTATGAGCCAAATGTCGATGTATATATCGCATCATCTTCCACAGAGGAAGTTGCAGGCCCTGGAGCAACAAAAACAGTTGAATACCTAAAGAGCAAGAATGTTCACTTGCAATTCCTATTGGATGAAGGAGGTATGATCAAATCAGAGCCTCTTAAGGGTGTAAATGGCCGCTTTGCAATGATTGGTACTCTTGAAAAAGGTACGGGAAACATCAAGTTCATCGCTCGCTCGAATGGAGGACACGCATCAGCTCCTGGAAAGAACACACCACTTGTAAGACTATCAAGATTCATACTCGAGATCGAGGACAAGGATCCAAACAAAGCTAAGTTAAGTCCTACTGTACTTGAAACATTCAAGCGTTTTGCTCCATACACAAAGGGAGCTCTCGGCTTTGTATTCAAGCACGGAAAAGCACTTTCTCCAATCCTTGAGAAAATACTTCCAAAGGCAAACCCAATTGCAGCTGCAATGATCAAGACTACAATGGCATTTACAATGGCAAAGGGCGCAGAGGGAATGAACGTTCTTCCTGAGGAAGCATGGGTAATTGCAAATGTTCGCTTTATCCAGCACCAAGGTGTAAAGGAGACAATGGAAATCCTAAAGCCTATTGCAGATAAGTATGATATCGAGATGGAGATAATCCAAAGCAAGGATGCTCAGCCTCCAGTGGATTTCAATGGAGAGGCTTTCAAGCTTGTTGAGAATACTATCAAGGAAAGATTTGCAGGTGTTATCCCTACTCCATATGCAATGACAGGTGGAACAGATGCATACTATTACTACCCTGTAACAGAGAATGCAATTAGATTTGCACCTCTTGAGATCAACGAGCAGCAATATAAATCAATCCATGCACTCGATGAGAATATAGACGTTGCAACACTTCCACCAGGAGTTGATTTCTATAAAGCTATCGTTAAGAAAGTGTGAAAATAAAGGAGCTCAATTGAGCTCCTTATCTTTTTATCTACAAAAGACTTACACCATGGGTCTTGGCTTCTTCATAAAACTCTTTTGGCCAAACGGAAGCTTGAACTTCTCCAATATGTGCCTTATGCAACAAGAGCATACACAGTCTAGATTGTCCTATTCCACCACCTATTGTTTGTGGAAACTCTCCATTTAAGAGTCGCTTGTGCCAATATAGATCTTTTCTCTCTTCCATTGAGCGAATAGAAAGCTGATTCAACAATGCATCCTTGTTAACTCTGATACCCATACTCGATAGCTCAAGATTAGACTCTCGTACCCTATCCCATACTATGATATCGCCATTGAGACCATGGAAGCCATTTTCTGTCTCTGTTGACCAATCATCGTAGTCGGGAGCACGTCCTGAGTGTGGAGGATTTCCGTAGCCGATACCAATTAGGAATACAGCACCATACTTTTTAGCCATCTCATACTCTCTTTGATTAGGAGTCAGATCTGGCCACATTCTCTCAGCTTCCTCGGTGTGTAGAAACTCGATGTTCTCTGGCAGATAATCCTCAAGCTCTGGATACAACTCCTCAAGAAGGAATGCTGTACGTTTGATAGCAAAGTAAATACCCTTTACAGTCTTTTTTAGGTACTCAAGGTTTCTATCTTCTTCTGTGATGACCTTCTCCCAGTCCCACTGGTCTACATATATAGAGTGAATCTGATCAATATCGTCGTCAGGGCGAAGAGCATTCATATCTGTGTAAATACCGCGCCCAGCTTCAAAGTGATAATCAGCAAGAGCCATTCTCTTCCACTTAGCAAGTGATTGAACAATTTCCATCTTCTTCTCGCCAAGGTTCTTTACAGGAAATGATACTGGTCTTTCAATACCATTAAGGTCATCGTTGATACCACTACCAGACTCTACAAAAAGTGGGCTTGTTACTCTCGACAGTCTAAGTGTTCCACTTAGTTCCTTCTCGAATATATCCTTTGCAGCCTTGATTGCCTTTTCAGTATCATGCTGTGTCAATTTCGATCTATAGTCACTTGGAAATTGCATACACACCTCCGAATGCAATCATTATTAACTTTTTAGGATTTTTAGCAAATACCTAGATATAGATAACAAAAAAAAGTTACTATTTCTTCTATCGGAGGAAATTTATGGCTAAGAAAAATGGCTTTTGGTCAGAATTCAAAACATTCATCGAACGCGGAAATGTTGTAGATATGGCTGTTGGTATCGTTGTAGGCTCTGCTTTTACAGCTATCGTCAACGCACTGGTAAAGAATATCATCAATCCGATTGTTGGACTTGCAACTGGAGGGATTGACTTTGGACACTTGAAGATTGTCCTAAAAGCTGCAACAGAAACAACTCCAGAGCTTGCTATCGCATATGGTGAATTCATCAATTCAATCGTCAATTTCCTAATCATTGCACTAGTTGTTTTTTCTGTAGTAAGAACAATGAATAAGTTCAAGGACAAGCTTGAAGAGAAGAAGAAAAAGGAAGAGATGGAAGCTAAGGCAAAAGAGGAAGCAGAGGCAAAGAGTGCTGAACCTGTAAAGCCAGCAGATATCGTTCTACTTGAAGAAATCAGGGATCTCTTAAAGAAATAAGAATCACACGATTATTGGTTATGGCGGTACTTTTTGATGAGTATCGCCTTTTTTTTCATAGAATTATTCTTTATTGCAATATTCTACAAGCAATATAATCCTTTAATAGGAGTAGATATGAAGCTATTATATGCAGAGGATGAACCAGCGCTGTCTGAAGCTGTTGTAGACTATCTTAGATATAACAAATACATTGTAGATCCTGTATATAATGGCGAGGATGCATATGACTATGCTATAAATGGCGACTATGATGGAATCATTCTGGATATCATGATGCCAAAAAAGGATGGACTTGAGGTATTGAGAGACCTCCGAAGAAATGGATGCAATACTCCAATAATCCTTTTAACAGCAAAAGCACAGATCGAGGATAGAATCATTGGCCTGGACACAGGTGCTGATGACTATCTACCAAAACCATTTGACATCAAGGAGCTAATGGCAAGAATCAGAGCCACGCTAAGGCATAGAGAAGAATATCATCCATTGCTGATTAGCTATGGCGACATAACACTGAATATGCAATCTGGAGAGCTATCTGTTAGGGATATGTCATTTTTCCTGACTAAACAGGAATACCGATTGATGGAACAATTGATTGTTAACAGCAATATATACCAAACAAGCGAGGAACTATTAACAAAAGCCTGGGGCTACGATACAGAAGCCGATATCAACAGTGTCTGGCTATATATCTCATACTTAAGAAAAAGGCTTAGTGCCATGAATTCAAAAGTGGTAATCATATCAAAACGTAGTTATGGATACAAATTGGACATAAAGCAATGATCAAGCAACTCAAGAAACGATTCATCATATTCACTATGTCAGCAGTCACAGCTTTATTGCTGTTTCTAACAATTGCAATAAATGGCATGAATTTTCTATTTCTCTCCCGACAAATAAATCAAAATCTATCAACCATCGTTGATTCTGATGAACGCTTTAAGAATATGGACAACAGTACTCGCCCTCCTCTTTCCACCCCTCCTTTTGATATGGAGAGAATGCGTTCATCAAGATTCTTCATCATTAAAAGTGATTTGGAGTCAAATATCATTGAAACAAACACAGGGCATATATTTATCGAAGAAGACAGTGCAAAGCAACTATTTCTATCTGTTGTACACTCAGATAAAACAGAGGGACGTATCGATGGATACAAATACGTTTTAAAGAAAACGGATCAATCTATAACAGCATTTTTTATAGACACCACTATAGAACACAACAATTTCTATAGAGTACTACTTGTGTCTTCATCAATTGCTACACTTTGCTGGATAGTACTACTGATAATTGTCTATTTACTATCAAATAAAGTTATAAGACCTGTTGTACTCTCAATTGAAAAGCAACGCGAGTTCATAACAAATGCAAGCCATGAGATGAAAACTCCACTTGCAATCATTCAGTCCAACAATGAAACAATGGCTTTGATCCATGGAGAGAACAAATACAACAAGAACATAGATGCTCAGACAAAAAGACTGAGTGCTTTGATGTCAAACTTATTGATGCTTGCAAAACTCGATGAAAACATCGTACTAACAAAGGAAGATGTGAATCTTTCTTTAACAATTATGGAGATTCTAGATTCATTTAGAAGTGCCATAGATAAAAAACAACTAAAGATAATCACTCAAATAGAGTCCAATATAACGCTGAAGATAAACAAGGATAGTGTCCATGAAATGCTAACTATCTTATTTGACAACGCAATCAAATACACGCCAGAAAGAGGCTATATAAAGATATCTCTAACTAAAGATGGCAAGCATGTAACCATCGAAGAAGAAAACAAATGTTCTAATAATCACTTAAACGATGCAGAAAAGCTATTTGAACGTTTCTATCGTGGAGATGATGCTAGAACTCAAGACGGACTCACATCTGGATTTGGAATTGGACTATCAGAAGCTCGTTCAATTTGCGAAAACTTTGGCGGAACACTTAAGGCTAAATACACAGCTATGGATTCAATCAAATTCATAGCAAAATTATAAATACAACAAAACTTCACACAATCCTTATTCATACACACATAGAATCCTTGTTTTCTAAGGTTCATCATAGGTTGCCTTTCTATAATCAACGATAAATAGAAAGGAGATACACAATGCAATTCAGGCATGAGGTTAAACATGAGATTTCAAAGCTCGACATGCTTGTTCTTAGAACTCGTCTAAGAGCAATAATGAGTGTCGATAAGCACGCTGAAAATGGATGCTATGAGATAAGAAGCCTGTATTTTGACTCTTTTGATGATAAAGCTCTAAGGGAAAAACTAGATGGAGTAAATAAAAGAGAAAAATACCGAATTCGGATGTATAACAATAATATTGATTATATTAACTTAGAGCGAAAATTTAAATATAACTCTTTAGGTTATAAAGATATTGCGTATCTATCAAAAAATGAGACTGAAGCCATTATAAATGGCGACATAAGTTGGATGAAAGATAGCAAAGACAATGTGATTCTAGGTTTTTATAATCGCCTACGATATGAAAGTTTAAAACCGAAGGTCATTGTAGACTACATAAGAGAGCCTTTTGTATTTACAGCTGGAAATGTAAGGGTAACTCTTGATTACAACATCAGAACAAGCATGAGTTCAATCGACTTTCTGAATCCAAACGCATTGACGATTCCTGTCGAGAATTCCCCATGCATTCTTGAAGTCAAATGGGACAACTACCTACCAGATATCATCAGAGACACTGTGCGCCTTGAAAACAGAGAAAGCACAGCATATTCAAAATATGCAGCAAGTCACATGTTCGACTAAAAATATAGGAGTAAATGAAAAATGAGTTTTAATGACATCTTCAAATCAAGCTTTCTTGAAAACGTAAGTGCTATCAGCATGCTGGATATGGTTCTGACAATAGTCCTTTCTTTCTGTATTGGAGTATTTATCTTTCTTATCTACAAAAAAACATACAGAGGTGTAATGTACTCTGCAGGCTTTGGCACAACACTTATAGCACTAACAATGATCACATCCATTGTAATCCTTGCAGTCACTTCAAACGTAGTACTATCTCTAGGTATGGTTGGCGCTCTATCAATTGTTAGATTTAGAACAGCTATCAAGGATCCTCTTGATATAGCATTCTTGTTTTGGTCAATTGGTGCAGGTATCATACTAGCCTCTGGCATGATCCCATTAGCAATCATTGGAAGCGTATGTATTGGAATCATTCTATTGGTATTTGTTAATTTCAAGAGTCAAGCACATCCATACATGGTTGTACTAAGTTGCAAGGACCATGATGCAGAGATAAAGGCAAAAGAATATCTAGATAAGAATGCTACACGCTCAAGCATTAAAAGTAAGTCCGCTGTTAAAGGCTCTATTGAGATGAATATCGAAGTCAGACTCAAGAAAAACGATACAGATTTCATCAATATACTTTCTGAGATGCCTGGTGTTAATAGCGCTGTTATCGTTTCATACAATGGCGATTACATGGGGTAACTTATGTCAAGAAGCAAATGGTTTGACATAATTGCCATCATTGTAACTATTCTGATGATTGCCATCACTATCCTATTTATCAATGGTGAGAAATTAGGCATTAGCCTTATGGACCACACAATTGGATACGAAAGTCGTCTATTTGATAACTCTTGTGTTCACACGATAGAAATAGTAATGGACAATTGGGATGAGCTAATTCAAACTGCTACATCTGAAGAATACTACAATGCATCTGTTGTAATAGATGGAGAAGCATACAAAAACGTAGGCATAAGAGCGAAAGGAAATACATCGCTATCTACCGTCAAGTCTATGGATAGCGACAGATATAGCTTCAAGATTGAATTTGATCACTATGACAAGACAAAGTCATACTATGGATTGGACAAGTTGTGCCTAAACAACCTGATTCAAGATGCAACCATGATGAAGGATTATCTGACATATACATTGATGAATGAGTTTGACACGCCATCTCCCCTTTGCTCTTTTGTTTATATAACAGTAAATGGAGAGGATTGGGGGCTGTATCTAGCAGTTGAAGGAATTGAAGAAAGCTTTCTTCAGCGTAACTATGGCTCAGATTATGGGAACCTATACAAGCCGGACAGCATGAGCATGGGTGGTGGCAGAGGAAATGGAAAGGGTTTTGACATAGAGTCTTTCATGGAAGATGAAAAATCTCAAGAATTCATCGATTCTAAAAAAACAAACGCTAAGCCTCCGGAGATGAATGGCAATACAGGTGATGGAGAAGAATCAAAACCAGATTTTGGCGCTATGCAAAGGCCTAATGATGGTGGTGGATTTGGTGCATATGGTTCAGATGATGTAAAGCTAAAATACACAGGCGATGAATTATCAAGCTACACAAATATTTGGGATAGTGCAAAGACAGATATAACAGAGACAGATCAAACCAGGCTTATAGAATCATTGAAGAAGCTATCTAGCTATGAAGATATCGAATCTGTTGTTGATATCGACGAAGTTATCAGGTATTTCGTTGTTCATAACTATGTCTGCAATGGAGATAGCTACACTGGTTCCATGATTCACAACTACTATCTTTATGAAAAGGATGGTGTGATGAGTATGATTCCTTGGGATTACAATCTAGCATTTGGAACATTCCAAGGAGGTGATGCAAATAGTACGATCAATACACCTATAGACTCTCCTATATCAGGGGGGGCTTCTTCAGATAGACCTATGTGGGATTGGATTCTATCAGATGAAAAATACACAGAGCAATATCATCAATACTTTGAGGAGTTTCTGACATCTGTTGATATAAGCACTATCATCGATAACGCATATGAATTGATAAAATCTTATGTAGAAAAGGATCCTACTGCATTCTATTCATATAAAGAATTTGTAACTGCAGTTGAAACATTAAAGGAGTTTTGCACTCTTCGAACAGAAGCTGTAACGATGCAACTCGAAAAGGGAGAGACAACAACTGAAGAAAACTTCGTTGATGCATCAAACATCAATCTATCTGATATGGGATCCATGAACACAGGCGGTGGTTTTGGTTTTAATGATAAAAAAGAAGGCTTCAATGGTCCTGGAATGATGCGAATCAATACAAGGCCATCTTCAGAGCAACCAGGAACTGGTGATAGAGAGAATCCACCTACTCCACCTAATGGCTCAGAAAGAGGTAATCCTTTCGATCAAAACAACAAAGGAATGCCTAATATGGAAATTAATAATTCAGAAAGCAATTCTAATATATGGATTTATCTAGTAGTTTGTAACATCTAAAACTTTTAATATATCAATCTTTATGTTATCTTGGTTTTAGCTTAAAATTAGGAGGCATAGGTATGTCAAAATATAGAAAACTTTCAATATTCTTAAATGAAAGAGA
>CAKQTE010000121.1 GCA_934276485.1 uncultured Spirochaetales bacterium
TAAGAAGAGAGGAAGAAAGAGAACCAAGCCTCTTCCTGATCCAAGTGCACCAAAGAAAAAGAGAGGTAGACCTAGAAAGAATCCTGTTTCAGAGACTCTATAGTACAATAAATTGGGGAAGTTTTAACTATCATTACTTTGGATTTGTACCAATTATAATTAAGAATATGATTAAAAGAAGCGCAGAAACAACTCTTCAAGATTTGGCATCTCAATTTCCTGTTGTCGTAATAATAGGACCTAGACAATCAGGAAAGACAACACTAGCAAAAATGGTTTTTCCTGAAAAGCAATTCGTATCCTTTGACGATCTGCAGATGCGCTCTTTGGCCTCATCCAATCCAAGAGATTTTTTAAATGCATTCCCAGACGGCCTCATTATAGATGAAGCTCAGAAAGTTCCTGCAATCTTCGATACAATCAAACTACTTGTGGATTCAGGAAAGTATACTCCTGGCAAATATATCCTCACAGGATCAAGCCAATTGAAATTGAGAGAGAACACTTCTGAAAGCCTAGCAGGACGCGCTGCCTATCTACGTCTACTTCCTTTTTCCATATCAGAATTGAAAGATGCAAATCTAAGGTTAAACGATCCTTATAGCGTGATTTTCAATGGGCAATACCCACCTTTGTATGATAGAGAAAAGAAATTCAAAAGGGACATGTGGTATGAGAACTACATAGACACATATCTTGAGATGGATGTCAGAGAACATATCACAGCATCAAATCTTTCAACGTTCAGAAAGTTCATACAAATATGTGCAACATATAACGGCAAGATTCTTTCCATGGATTCTATAGCTAGAGATATTGGCGTTTCTGCTCCAACTATTAAATCCTGGCTATCTGTCTTGGAATCATCTTTCATCATCCATCTATTAGAGCCTGATACCGACAACCTTGGAAAAACCCTAATCAAGTCCCCAAAGCTTTATTTTATTGACTCGGGTCTTCTTTGTTATCTTTTAAGGCTTGAAACGAAAGAAGAGCTTCTGCTGAGTACAAGAAAGGGAGCTGTTGTTGAAAGCTTTGCTATATCAGAACTATTGAAGGCTCGATATAACAAAGGACGAAGAGCAGATCTTAATTATTTCAGGGATAGAAAGGGTTTCGAAATCGATATCATTGCAAATTGGAAGCACACGTTTGCAATTGAGATCAAAAGCGAATCAAGCACAGAGAAAAAACTATCAAACAATGCACGAAAATACATCTCTCTCAGAGGGGATGATAACACATCTGGTTATGTTTTCTATCTTGGTGATTATTCAATGGAAATCGAAGGTGTTAAATACCTTAACATGTCCGATTGGGATAACATTGACAAATGAAAATGGGTGCTGCTTTTTCGAACAACACCCTATCGTCTATAGATCTTTCTTTATCTCCAAGAGGCTTTTGCCTTCCATTTTGGCTTTCGATACCAAGTCTTCGTATTCAGCTTTTCGCCTCTGGACGCCATAGCCAGATGAGATCTTATAGCGAATGCCATCCTCTTTGACAGTCTCCCGCTTCAGGATATATCTAGACTTCTCAATCTTTCTGATCCCAAGAGTTGTAGTATGCGCAAATATTGCCTTAACAACCTCGTCCAGGTTGTTCTGTCTAACAAGTACTGTCATCAGAACACCAGGTCTATTCTTCTTCATTGAGATATTTGTGTAATATACATCCACAGCACCAGAAGAAAGAATAGCATCGAGAGCAAAGCCGATCTCTTCGCCTGTCATATCATCAACTTGGCACATCAATTCAATAATGGTGTCACTTAGATTGTCCTCATCTCTTTCTAGCATCACCCTTACACAATTAGCTCTCTCGAAATCCTTATTGCCCATTCCATACCCAATTGAGGAAACATTCATCTCAGGCATTTGTCCAAATGATGATGAGAAATGCTTTAGAAGAGCGGCTCCAGTTGGAGTGCATAGCTCTCCTTTGATATCTGATGAATATGTAGGCACGCCTTTGAGTATATAAGCTGTTGCAGGTGCAGGCACTGGCAATATGCCATGAGCGCATTTAACAGATCCAGATCCAACATGAATAGGTGATGTGATAATCTCACTAAGAGCTAGTTTATCCATCAAATATGAAACAGCAGCAACATCTGCAATTGCATCCATTGTTCCAACTTCATGGAAATGTATCTCCTCTACAGGAAGACCGTGAGCATGGCTCTCCGCCTCTGCAATTAGCCTGTAAACAGCAATTACATTATTCTTTACCTTATCAGAGAGATTAAGGTGGCTGATAATATGAGTAACATCGCCTAGTGTTGAATGATGGTGATGATGTTCATTCTCATGATCATGATGGTGTTCGTGCCCCTCTTCTTCTCCATGTACAAACACTGAGATATGAGATCCAACGATGCCACATTTTGTACTCTCAGAAAGACAATATTGAACATGTGGAATACCTAGCGCATTCAATTCATCAACTATCTTGTTCTTGTCCTCAAAGAGATCAACAAGAGAAGCTGTTAGCATGTCGCCAGCAGCTCCCATGGAAGCATCTATATATAATCTATTCACGTTCAAACTCCTATATGATTGATTCTGCTAGCTAGGAACCCTGCCCCAAAACCATTGTCTATGTTCACAACACTAACACCACTAGAGCAAGAGTTAAGCATAGACAGCAGCGCTGCCAAACCTTCAAAGGATGCACCATATCCAACGCTAGTTGGGCATGCAATAACAGGAACATCCACAAGTCCTCCTATTACACTAGCAAGAGCCCCTTCCATTCCCGCAATAGCAATAACAACAGTTGCACTCATAAGCTCATCAAGATGTGCAAGAAGTCTATGCAGTCCAGCAACCCCTACATCATTGAGTCGTAGTACATCATTTCCTAAGGCCTTCAGCGTCAACTCCGCCTCTCGAGCAACCGCGTAATCGCTTGTGCCAGCGCTACAGATCACGACGCGTCCCCTTCCATCTGGACGAGGATATTTGCCAACTGTAACAATGCGTGCATCTTCGTCATACTCAACATCAAACTGCTTTGCAATATGCTCGTACTTTTCTTTACTAACACGTGTTATAAGGATCAAATCCTGTCCTTGTGATAGCAATGTCGAAATAATAGCAACAAGCTGATCTGCGCTTTTTCCTTCTCCATAGATTACTTCAGCACACCCTTGTCTGAGTTTTCTATGCATATCGAGTTTGGCAATACCAATATCGACAAAAGGTGCTTTCTTCAATTCAAGTTCAGCATCCTCTATTGTTATATTTCCATTCTTTACGTTTTCAAGTAGAGCCTTAATGTCCATTTCTAACCTTTAAATCCAGTAAAACACCCTTGGGGTAAAATTGCGTTAGATATGAGTATATATCATCTTGATTGAAAATAAGGAGAGGGAAATCCTCTTTTCTTATTTCCAGCTTTGCATATCCATTTAAGTATCGTACTCTGAAATCCTTTAAACCAATACTAGCAAGATGTCCTTCTGCTTTCTCTGTAGAGTCCAATATTTCCTTTGTGATCTCGACACCTGTAAGAACTCTTGTTGCAAGACACGCATACGCACTCTTGTTCCAAGTAAAAAGACCAAGCTCTTTTGACCTCTCGCGAATCTTTCTCTTAGTCAGTCCTGCATCTCGCAATGGAGAATAAATATGCTCTTCTGACAGAACCTTCATTCCAGGCCTATCTTGAGAATCATCGGAGGCATTTGTGCCATCAAGGATAATGTCAAAGCCATCTTTTCTAGCCGCTGCCTTAATACATCCCATGATTCTTTTCTTGCAATAGTAGCACCTATTAGCAGGGTTCTTTCTAACAGACTCATCAGATAGCGCATCAAGATAAAGTATCTTCATCGTACAACCAAGCTCTCTGCATAGCCTTTTTGCATCTTCTAGTTCGAACTCTGGTTGAAATTCAGACTTAACATAATATGGCTGAACACGATGAGCGTATTTTAATGCTTCTGCTAATAGATATGCAGAGTCAACTCCTCCTGAGAATGCTATTGCAACAGAAGGATGCTCCTTAAAGAATGTTTCTAGATCTATCATTCCATGCTCCAATGAATTATGCCTTCATGACATGTATATATCTATAATTAGTGATTGATTTTATATCTTAAGCTTCTGCTTTCATGCCTAACTTCGTGCTAAGTAATCAAAGTCTAGCAAATGAAAATATCTCTTGCAATGGCATTGTTGCCTCACCCTATTGCATAAAATCACAAATTAGATAAAAATAAAGAAGCTTTGATTGAGACCATAGCTCAGCTGGATAGAGCATCAGTTTGCGGAACTGAGGGTCGGAGGTTCGAATCCTCTTGGTCTCGCTAGACTCCTTGCATTAACTGCAGGGAGTTTTTTTCTTTTCCATACCTTTTGAAAAATTATCATTCAATACTTGACTAAGTGTTATTGCTGTATATACTGTTATTATACAGCAAGTACAGTAAAGGATTTATTCATGTATATAACACTTTCTCAAAACTCAGACATTCCGATCTACCAACAGATTGAAAACCAAATCAAAGCTCAAATCCTTTCAGGAGAACTTAAGGGTGGCGATATGGTCCCATCACTAAGAGCTCTTGCAAAAGATCTACGAGTATCAGTAGTAACTGTCCAAAAAGCCTATGACAATCTAATCAATTCAGGATTCATACAAACAGGACAGGGCATTGGAACATTCGTATGTGAAATCAATTCGGAGTTCATAAAGGAAGAGACCCTAAAGAAAATTGAGGGCCATATAAAAGACGCTGTAGAGCTTGCAATAAAGCATGCTATCGATAAAGAAACCGTGATCAAGATGGTTGATCTATATTTCGAGGAATAACCATGGAAGACATTCTAACAATCAATAATCTCACAAAGAATTATGGCGAATTCTGTTTGCGTATTCCTTCTCTTTCGATTCCAAAAGGTGCAATTGTCGGCGTTGTTGGTGAAAATGGAGCTGGAAAGACAACAACTATCAAGGCAATCTTCTCTTTGATCGGCAGAGAAAGTGGCAACATAGAGTTCAATGGAAAAGATATTGATTCCCTTACATTGCAAGAAAGAGCAAAACTTGCACTTTGTTTTGACGAATCAACGCTTCCTCCAAACTTCAAGCTAAGCACTATCGACAAATATGGAAGCATGATGTTCCCATCATGGGACAAAGAACTGTGGGCATCCTTAATCTCTAAATTAGATCTGCCACAAGACAAGGCGATAAAGCAATTTTCAAAAGGCATGAAAGCAAAAGCTCAATTGGCATTTGCACTTTCTCATAGTCCTTCCCTACTGGTTCTCGATGAGATTACTAGTTCAATGGACCCAGTGATCAGGGATGAGGTTCTTGGCCTGTTGCAGGAGTTTATAACAGATGGAGAAAGAACCGTATTGCTCTCGAGTCATCTAACATCAGATTTAGACAAGATAGCAGATATGATCATCTTCATTCACAAAGGAGAGATCCTACTTACCGCAACTAGAGATCAACTTGATCATGATCTGGCCATCGTCAAGGCAAATGGAGAGATAGAAGACGAAGGACATATCCTATCAAGGATAACCAAGAAATATTCTGTCGAATATCTCATTGACAACAAAACCGAATTTTCTCGTATCAACAAAGACATTGTCATCGATAAAGCAACAGCAGAAGACATATTGCTATTCATGGCAAAGAAGGAGGAATAAAGATATGATCAAAGCACTATTATATAAAGACATAAAGAACATCAAGCCATATGCACTAACTATGTTAATAATCGGCATTCTTTTATGCTTCATGCTTAACGAACAAGGTTTTTCTGTAGTTCTATCAGTACTTGCTTCAGGACTTGTATTTACATCATTCTCATTGGATGACGCAGCAGGACACACAAAAGAAGAAGTTGCAATAATAGGAAACAGAAAGATCATTGTAGAAGAAAAATATCTTTTTGCATTGATGGTTATCGCACTAGGTGCTATTGAGTCATTCTTAGTAGAGTGCATCTTAGGCATTCTATCAGGTTGTTTCTCTGCTAATTTCTCTCTATCTATAGCCATTCAATCATTATCAATGGGAGCGTTGGTATGTGCTATCACAATTCCATTTATCATCAGACTGGGATCTGAGAAAGCAAGAATAATCGTATTCTTTTTTATCTTTGCTCCTATTCTGTTTTCTTCTTTGATACAAAACATAGCAGACAAAGAAACCTTGATATCAGGGTTTATCCCATTGTTCTTTATTGTCACAGCAATAGTTATAGCGCCCCTTTCATATTTTATTAGCGTTCAACTATTCAAAGATAAGGAACTCTAACCAATAATCCATCTATCGCTCCTTGCCGTGCAGGGAGCGTTATTAATTTTTCAGGCATCCAATTGGAATAACAAGAACACCATCATCTCTTCTGTAGCCATATTTTGTTCCCGTTATAATGATTCTTAAATCAGGTAACCTTATAGGACATTGTGTCTCATGCACATTGTACCGCTTCAACAACTCTACAATCTTATTGAGATGGGCAGCGCCCTCTTCAATCTGCGCTTCTCCTAGTTTGAATTCGATAAGCGCATATCGACCATCTTTTAGGTGAAGAACACAATCTGCTTCCAGCCCATACCTATCACGATAATAGGAAACGGTTCCTCCATTTTTCTGTGAATATATTTTCAGATCTCTAATAGCAAGGCATTCGAACAAAAATCCAAGAGTTTTGAAGTCTTTCCTAAAATATTCTGGGGACAAGCCTAATGCAGAAACTGCGATTGACGGATCTACATAATTTCGTTTTTCAGATGATCTAATAGCCGTCTTGCTTCTTATTGCAGGACTCCAAGCGTTTACATCTTCGATGATATTCAATTTCTTCAAATCATCAATGTATCCATTCAAAGTCACATCAACAGGCTTTCCTTCTTTCTGTACATCCCCATATATTGTTCTTGAAGATGCAAGAGTACATAGATTTCTGCTATATGAAAGCATCAAGGCCTTTGCAATATCTGGATTTCTGTCAATATGAGAAATACGATTGATATCAACTTTATATGTTTGATGAAAGATATCTTCTGCAATTAAAAGCTTTGCGTTATCGGTTTGCAAAGACATTGTTCTTGGCCATCCGCCTCTGCATATTGCAAATACTAAATCATCAAATGACAAAGAAGATACACATCCAGAAAAGCTGCTTTCATTATTAAACAGGTCATTCAACGATACAGATCCATTCGATTCTTCAGATTCGAACAAACTCATAGTATACATTTTCATGGTCGATATTCTTCCAGTACCTGTATGCGGTGTTTCGATTGAAGCAGAAGAAGAACCTGTAAGGATATATGCTCCTACTTCTTGATGATCATCAATTGCCTTTCTAACCGCACCCCATATTTTGGGAGCATCTTGCCACTCATCAAAAAGTATCGGCTTCTCTCCTTTCAACAATTGTGATGGCATATTTTCTGCGACAGATAGAAGCTCTTCTCTAACATCTTCATTCTGGAATTCAATGACATCTTTTGCAATTTGCTTTGCTGTTGTTGTCTTTCCACAACCTTTTGGGCCTTCTATTAATACAGCACCGAATGCATCCATCTTTTGTTTTAGAATTTTATCAGTTATTCTAGGCAAATAATTCATATCTCATATAATAATGAATATATTTTTATATTACAAGCTTTTATTTTAATCATTTTAGTTTTTTGTGGTGTTTTGTTTTAGTTTTTTGTGATAAAAACATCCACCCTACCAAGAGCAATGTCATTAAGTTAAGCTTTTGACACTGAAAAGAGACTGAAAAAGGCAATATATGGACCAACAATTCATATGTTGCCTATTATTTTTGTGAATTTAATTATATCGTTTCTATACAATTATGATATAATATAATTAGAGGTAATTTATTATATTATGAGAAGTTATATAGAGAATAAGATAGTTGAAACAGTG
>CAKQTE010000122.1 GCA_934276485.1 uncultured Spirochaetales bacterium
GCAGCCAAGGAATGGCTGAAAACTAGGTTAACAATGCCGGTAGCAGACACAATGCGGACATTGGCGTTGGTAATCAATGGACACTGCAATTACTATGGGGTGAATGGAAACTTCAGCTCAATACTGAAGTTCTGGAAATACCTCAAGTATGCTACCTATAGAATGCTGAACAGAAGGGACCAGAAAGGACGATTCAGATATGGTAAGTTTCTAAGAGTTTGGAATTATTACATATCTGAGCCACACTTAACGGTTAACATTTGGGGCTGAAACCGAATGGATGTTTGAAGAGCCGTATGCGGGAAAACTGCACGTACGGTTCTGTGAGGGGCAACAGACTAGCCTTTCACTATAAATAAATTATGAAAGGAGGGTCGAGATTGTCTACTCGACAAATTTGTATGTTTTATGAAGTAAAATTGCTTAAAAAATCGTTGAAAATGATATTTTCTTAGAAAATGAAAACGTTAACATTATTTACATTAAGAAATTATAGTGTAGAATCAATACAAAAGGTAAATGAGAAAATGAGTGTAACGATTAAAGATGTTGCTTCAAAAGCTGGTGTTTCAATTGCTACAGTCTCTAGATATTTTTCAGATAGGGATAAGCTTAAGGAGTCTACAGCTGTTCGAATTCAAAAGACTATAGAGGAGCTGGATTATATTCCAAATAACAATGCTCGCAGCTTGAAGGTTGGACAATCCAGCATAGTAGGGCTTGTAGTTCCAGATATTACAATTGGATTCTTCTATAATGTTGTTAAAGCCTTAAATGAAATATTCTACAACAATGGATATTTCTTGATGATTTGTGATAGTGGTTATAGACCAGAGAGAGAAAGGCATCATGTTAAGTCTCTCTTGAAGATGAATGCTGAACTGATTATCGTTGCTACTGTTGGTAATAATGTTGATTTCTTATCTAGTATAGGAAAAAAATATGACAAATTAATTCTACTTGATAGATTTGAACCAAACGTAAATGTTGATAGTTTGTGCTATGATCATAGAAAGACTGCTAAACAATTAACTGATTTGATTATAAAGAAATATCCAAAAGACTTTATCATTATGATGGGACCTTCATATTCTCCTGTTACACGTGATCGTTTAGCGGGAATATATGATTCTTTTAATGAACATTCAATTGATGAATCCAAAATCCAGATTATAGATGGTATATGTTCTTCTGTGCAGGCAGAACAGGCTTTGAATGAAGTTGTAACTAATAAACAATTTCCCAAAACAGTTATTTTTTCAAATCAGAATTGTATTGAAGGAATAATGAGATCTGTATGGAAGAATAACATAAAGATAAATGAAGAACTGTTTATTTCAGGGTTTACGATTGATACATTATACAATATGTACAACTTCAAAGGAATTTGTGCGATTCAAGACAATTATAAAATTGGGTTGCTATTAGGTGACTTTTGTATGAAAAAACTTAAGTCAAAGACTAAGAGTAATGCACCTAAAAATGTCTTTATAACACTTAGAATGTCAGAAGAATGATGCATCTAGAGCTTTTCCCTAAATGCATCAATGTGTAGTAGAAGATTAGTGAATCAAATCAATTCTTGTTTCAATCTCAACTGTTTCACCTTTCTTCATTGAGAATGTGATAGCTGGGATATATACATTTCTATACATGATAGAAGTGTTAGGAACTGGATTGATTAGTAGTGTCTCTCCATTTCCCTTTGTCATTGTTATAGAGCAGCCCTTGTTGTTATTAAGAACCGTTAGTGTTTTTCCATCATTTGAGATTGTAGTGTTCTTGTCCTTAGGAATAGCAAACCCTGAATCGTAGACGATACAGTCTCGTTCAACAGAAATCTTATGCTGTCTTATATGATAGTTCTCTCCAACAATGATCTTTGAAGATACTCTGATGCCGCTTGCAACAACGCTATCAGTTTTGATGTAATTATCACCAATTTCGTTATTGAAGCTATTTCTTCTTACTGCCATCAAGCCATCTTCTAGCATGAATGAGATAGTGCTATCTGGAGCAAGATCTTCAAGATTGTACTGTGAATGTGAGATACACATTGGGAACTCTGTAGAGTAGGCAAACTTGAAGTACTTTTCTACAAAGTGTCCAAGGTCCTTTTTCTTTGTGTTTCCAATTGTGTAGCATGTAGCATTCCATCCAGAGTTCTGAACGATCATGTTAGCTGAATCCATTCTCTTTATTGGATCTAGGTCTGTTAATGGTTTTTCTTCAACATTCCAGAATGGATGGTTATCATCAATGGCGAGGAACAGGAAGATCTTGAAAGACCAATATGGGCTTCCTGGTGCGTTGTAGTTTTCTGCAAATGCCAAATCTGGATATGCATATCCTACAGATAGTGTCCCGTCACCATTGAAGATATCTTGGCTCATCCAATAGTCCAGGTTGCGTGAGATAATGCCCTTAGCAAGAGCTAGGTCGATATCTACACCTGCAAAAGCTGCTGCCGCCCAGAATGATGCCTGTGCAAAGCGATATGTAAGTGATCTTCCATATGGGAGAGCTGCACCATTTTCTGCAAACCAATACTTGAAGTCTTCTGCAAATAGCTTTGCCTTATCAAGGATTGCTGGGTTTCCATATCCAAGACCCTGCAATAGAAGAGGGTAGTACATCATTGCAAATGCGCAATAGTAGTCTGTGCGCCCTGATACTCCATCTACATACCAGCCTTTGTTGTCATACCATGACTCGATAGCAGCAAGGTCTTCATCCAGTCTATCTTGTCTGAACTCCAGTCCTCTTGCCTTAAGTGCCATGTTTACAAGTACCCTGAAATATAACCAATTGCATTTTGAGAACTGGTGGTCGTTGATAGAGCCAAGCCAAGATGCAAATCTTTCCTGTTGCTCTTTTGTAAGTGGATCCCAAAGGATCTCTGGAATTGCAATGAGAGCAAATGCAAAAGGAGCCATCTCAACATAGCGCTGGTCGAAATCTGTACAGTCTCCCCAATAGCCATTGGATTCAGGATTGGTTCCCTCAATGATTCCTTTTCTATAGATAGGTGCAAAAAAGTCATCTTCTCCTCTTGTCTTCCAATATGGAACAAGGCCCCAGAGAGGGCGTGCAAATGCTTCAAAGCAAACTACGTCGCGAGAGTACGTTGCGCCAGCACCACTAAGGTTAATAAATGATGCTGAAGGCGAAAATTTACTCTTTAGTGGCTCTAATAGATTGAACAACAGATTGATATAATCGTTTTTTGTTTTCATTGTTTTTCCTTTTTTATGCTTGAGGTGCCGCAATTCCTTCATGGTTATGATAACCAGGAGTGTGGCTTCTCCATCTTTTGTCTGCCATAGCCTCTAGTGAGAAGTAATTGTCATTTGTGTTTTCCAAATGCTTCTTCAATAGATCTCTGTGGTACTTTAGAGCATATTCGTATTCAGGATTATCTGCAACATTCTTCTTCTCAAATGGGTCTTTCTTCAAGTCATATAGCTCTTCTTTGCCATCTTCGATGAAATGTGTGTATCTAAAGTCCTGTGTTCTGACCATTCGTCCAGGAGAGATAGTGAATCCCCATTCTGTATGCCACTCTGAAACAGCATATTCTCTGTCGATCTTTGCAGACTCGATAGCGCTCTTTAGAGAGATGCCACTCATGGTCTTAGGCTTAGCTATTCCTGCAAGATCTAGAAGAGTAGGCACTACATCCAGGTTTTCAGCAAGTCCTTCAACTGTCCTTCCTTTCATATTTTCAAATGGTTTTCCACCAATGAAAAGCGGAACATTCACAGTTTCATGGTACATAGCAACTTGCTTTGTAACTGACCCTCGTGCTGCCATTCCATCTCCATGGTCTGAGAAGAACATGATTAGAGTATCTTCATAGCCTGCACTGTTTTTAAGAGCATCTAGAAGCGTGCCAATTTGCTTATCCACTATGTCCAGATAGTGATGATAAGCAGCTAGATATGCCCTGTAATCATTTGGAAGCCACTTTGACGCCTGAGCTTGTCTGTTGTGAGAACAACAGATGTATTGGATTGCAACAGATCTATTTAGAATATCATCAAACTCGAAGTTCTCTGGAAGCTCTGGAAGCTTTGATACATCACCTTCGAAGTGTTTGTCTTTATTGTCTCCTACGTATGCACAGATATTGTGAGGATTAACAAAATCTACAACCATCAACAATGGCTGTTTCCAATCATATGATGAGATAAATTCATTTGCCTTTTCTGATGTGTAGGCATCATGGAAAGTATCTTGGTTATATATGTATGGACTATTGTTTTCGACATTCAATTGTGCAAACTCTTCGCACTCAAAACCTCTTAATGCGCCTGCATCATGCTTCTTGCCAAAATGAACGCATTTGTATCCTGCGTCCTTGAATAGTGAGCCTAATGTAGGAACATCGTCTGCAATATCATCAACAGGGAAGTTCTTTCCATTTGAAAGGACCTTTGTCTCGTGTGGATATAAACCAGACCATAGCGATGCGCGTGATGGCTGACAAAGAGGAAATTGACATGTGCAATCATCGAACTTGATTCCATTTGAGAACATTCTATCTAGGTTCTCGTGAGGCATTTTGCCTCCATATGCTTTTAAGGCTATATCTGTAAGTTGGTCTACTTGTATAACTAAAAAATTCGTAACTACTCAGGTGTTTTCTAAGTCACAAACTTAAAATTCCAGGTGGTTTTAATTTCTTCTATTGTTTTTTTCAATAATTTCTTTAAATACAAAGATTTATGGTAGACATTTTGTAATGAAATATGGTACTATAAAGCATGACAGTAAAAGGAATTAGCAATATCGATAAATTGAAAGAGGAACTCGAAGGAAGGGGTGTTTCCATCTCCGATGATTCTCTTTTTGTGATTATTGATGTTATTTCTTCTATTGTTTCGGAGCAGATTCAAAATCTTCAAGGAACCGTAAGGTCTCTAAAAGAAAGTATCGAAAGCCTCTCATGTCTCTATAAGACATCTGAACAATCTATCAAAACCTTATCCGAGAATCTCGATAGGACCCTGAAAGAAAAAGAGGAGCTCCTTGAAAGGCTTAAGGAAGCAGAGGCCAAGAACAATAGAAACTCATCGAATTCCAATAGGCCTTCCTCTTGGGATCACTTTGACAAACCCAGACCATCCCCTAAGAGATCTGTCATCTTCAGTGGTGGGACTGGCTCAAAAGGAAAGAAGAATGAGAAGCGTTCTTCTGGAGGTCAGATTGGGCATAAGGGTACAACGATGAAGCTTAAGGAAGTTTCTGACAATGTTGTGGATGTATGTCCAGGTGAATGCAGGCTTTGCTCTCGTTACAAGGAGTGCCTTCTTTCCTCTACCGTCAAAGAGACCAGGAGCGTTGTGGATGTTGAGCTTAGATCCGTGCAGAC
>CAKQTE010000123.1 GCA_934276485.1 uncultured Spirochaetales bacterium
TCCTGTCTTTTCCTTATAATTCATATAGCTCAAATATAATTTAATTCTAAAGAAATCGTCTCGAAACCAACAAATCAAGAAAGATTCTCAGAGCCTCTCATCCCACGGCTAAAGCTCGCGGGCTTTCTCGGCTAAGGATCGTAACAGAAATACTCAAATTAAATGCAATAATGACAAAATGTCCCGAATAATATACATTTTTCAGGACAAACTAGCTTTTGCCTTTATATAGATAAACCATACGATATCGGCTAGAATCGATTTTATGCAAAATGATAATTGGCTTGAACGAATCCAGATAGTACTTGTTGAGACACAAGATGGTGCAAATATAGGCTCTGTTTGTAGAGCTATGAAGACAATGGGGCTGACTAAACTCAGTATCGTTGGCAAGAATGAATACGATGACAACAGAGTAAGGACTCTTGCCCTACATGCTTCCGATTTATGGGAAAACGCAACCTTCTATCCAACACTAAAAGAAGCTCTTGCAGATTCTATATTCACAGTTGGAGCAACAAGAAGAAGAGGAAAATTCCGTAAGCTCAGCGCATATAGTCCAGAGCAACTTGCAGAAAAGATATCCACACTTTTAGAAGGAAAGGTTTCAATTGTATTTGGAAGAGAATCAGATGGATTAAGGGATGATGAAGTAAACGAGTGTTCAACAATCGTGACAATTCCAACATCCCCCCTATTTCCTTCATTGAACCTAGCTCAGGCTGTACAGATCATCACATATTCCTTGTATCAACATTCACTACCTTATAAACAAGGAATGATTGCTATCGACAAGGAGAGAATCCAAAAAGGTGTTGATGAGATATCTTCCCACTTGGATGCCATTGGATATTACAAATGGGATGAAGAGACAAAATGGACAAAACAGCTACTAGAAGACATAATTGAAAGAGCTGGATTATCTGAAAACGAGATGCAACGCTTTGAGAAGATCTTCAGAAAGACCGAACATATCGTAAAATACAAGAAGGACGAAAAATGAGTGTAAAATCATTTCTAGATCCTCTTCCTAGAGTCATTGCTCATAGAGGAGACAGTGCGAACTTTCCAGAGAATACGCTTCCTGCATTTATCTCTGCTTCAAAATTGAATATAGATGTCATTGAAACAGATGTTCACCTATCAAAGGATAAAGTCATTGTTGTTTGGCACGACCCAACTCTTGAAAGAAACACAAATGGATCCGGAACAATCGAGGAGCACCCCCTTGAGGAATTGAAGAAGCTTGATGCTGGATACACATTCACAAAAGATGGCGGAAAGACATTTCCATTCAGAGGAAAAGGCGTTCAGTTATGCACTTTGGATGAGGCATTGAAAGCATGCCCTGAAGAAAGATTCAATATAGATCTAAAGAGCAAGAATCCTGAGATAGTTGATGCATTTATAAAAGTCATTAGGGAAAATCATGCCGAGAACAGAGTTTGCTGTGCTTCTTTTCATCTATCAAACCTAAAGAAACTAAGAGCAAAGGCACCAGACATTCTTACTTCGATTACAACATTGGAAGTCCTTCCAAAGGTCCTATTTACAAAGTTCTATTCAAATAAGCGTTTTGCAAGAAAGATTATCTTCCAGGTTCCCGTAGAACAATGGCATATCAAGATCATCAGAGAGGATTTTATTAAGAAGATGCATAAAAAGGGTGCTGTGATCATGGTATGGACAATAAACGAGAGACAGAAGATGCACGAGTTGTTCTCTCTCGGTGTCGATAGCGTTATGACAGATAATCCTAGAGAGCTAATAGATGTTACTCTCAAAGATGGAATCATCACGCGATAATAAATAAAACTTCCCCAATCCATTGAACTATAGAAAACCTAAGTAAAACACTATTTCAGCACTTTAATCGATGATTTTTAATTCAAAGCCTTCCTCTGATTGATAATTTCTGTCAAGGAAGGCTTG
>CAKQTE010000124.1 GCA_934276485.1 uncultured Spirochaetales bacterium
CTCCAGTAGTTATAATTATACACTACATCCAATCAAAAGAAAAGAGGAACTTCAGCTAAAAAACCGAAATTCCTCATTTAAATGGCTAAAATTATCGAGCCTAATTTCTTCATGCGTTTATTCTGAATTCTTGCCTCGAATATTAGAAAGAAAAGGTATTGAGTGTAATAAAAACTGAGGCTGGATTTGCCTCAGTTGTATAATCAAGATGTCTTCAAATGACGGAATTATAGATATTCCCTCATTCCTTCAGCAGCTCTTATGCCAGATGCCCAAGCTCCTGTGATTCCACGGCTTGTGCCAGCACCATCTCCTGCAAAGAATACGCCTTCTGCAACCTGGAAATGATCATCCTTGTATTCAGGCTTATTTGCATATAGCTTGATCTCTGGAAAATACATGATAGTTGATGGATGCAAGATTCCAGGAACGATGGTATCGAGTTTCTTCATTGAAGACCAAATGCATCTAAGGATCTTTGCTGGCATTGCAAGAGAAATGTCCGATGGGCAGCAATCCTTCAAGGATGGCTCAAAGTCATACAGATCATTATTGAAGGACTCTGCTTTTGATCTTCTTCCCATTCTAAAGTCTCCAACTCTCTGCATCAAAGGCTTTCCGCCTCCCATCATTGCAGCCATTACGCCCAAGTGCTCTGCATAATCCAAGCCTGATGCAAGAGGCTCTGTGAGTCTTACTGTCTTTAGAATTGCAAAGTTAACAAGACCATTGTTCTTCTTCTCGTCTGCTGCAAATGCGTGTCCATTGACAGAGTAGTAAACGTCTCCCTTGCTTGATACGTATCGCTCTTTAACAACGTGAGCGTTTCCGCTGTTTGTACAGAATGTACGAACCTGCTTAGGAAAATAGAACTTAGGGTCATAGTAATCCTTAACGATAGGGTAGTGTTCGATTCTTGTCTCGACTCTGATTCCGATGTCCAGGATATTGTCTACATACTTAACACCAAGCTGTTTCATTACATCTTGCAAGAAATGGAAGCCATGACGACCTGGAGCAACTAGAAGAGTCTTGTATCCAATCTCTCTTCTGTTTGTTCTAAGGACCTTATTGTCGTTGTCTACAACTTCAGCTTCTTCCTTAAGAGCAAGAGTAACACCCTTCTCCTCAAGTTCCTTCAACAATTTCTTTATAAGCAGTAGTCCACCATCTGTTCCAAGGTGAGTCTGCTTGATCTCCAACAGTGAGCAATCCAAGCGTTTAGCTCTCTCTTGGTATATTGCAAGGTTTGATTTAGGAAGGATGTTTGGCTTTAGAAACTCTGTTACCTTCTCTAGGTATTTATTTGCATTCTCTTCTGTCCAATACTCAAGTGGAAAACCGATAGGGAATGTGAAGTTCATCTTACAGTCATTTCTCATTCCACCTGTTGATACAGATGATTTATCTATCATCAATATGGATGCACCGGGGTTGGACTCAAGGAGAGAGAACGCAGCTCCCATTCCAGCAGGTCCTGTTCCGATAATTACTATGTCATATTTATCCATGGGCAATCCTCCATGCCCTATTATGACGATTTAGGTAAAGAATGGAAATATATTTTGAGAGGAATAATAGATTTTCTATTGCATGATAATTGTTCCGAGTTTATATTTCTGTATTAAGTTTTAGGAGATATTGAGTCATGAATTACATGGATGTTCAACAGGCTTCCAAGAAATGGGGCATATCAGATAGACGCATTAGAATCCTTTGCAATGAAGGGCGAGTTGATGGTGCTGTAAAGCTTGGATGGTCATGGACAATTCCTGAGGATGCACCTAAGCCTAGGGATGGTAGAGTCCTTAGGCGATTCAAGAACCTCGATATCAGGCCAGGAAGCATCGATGTTGCACGCCTTGAGAGACTGAAAGAGGCAATCCCTGTCGATAGCAGCCTTAAAGAGAACAAGGCTTTTGAAAATGTAATTGTATCATCACTTCATTGCTTGTTGAAAAAAGAAGGGAAAGATATCTCGAAAGAAGAGATAGAGACAATCTTTTCTGGCTCTATTGTGCCTTCTCTTTCGCTAGAAGATCATTTGATCTGCATAAACTTCAGATCCATCATATTTTCATTGATAGACAAGAAAACAAGATGGTTCGAAGGTGATTTAAAAGAAGATTACATAAGACTATTGCAGGGAATCGATGATATTTCGTCAAACGAGTATCGTGATGGTTTTACACGCTATGCAATAAGGGAGAGGGAAAAGGTAAAGGTTTCTGTGCAGATGGAGACTATGTTTACCCAATATGAATCCTCTTGGAAGAATCTTCATGGACTTCTGTCCGGAATATTACTGTATGGAGAACTACTTAGGATCGACCCGTTTGGACGATATGGCTTACTTTTTGCATATATAGTTCTTTCTGGAGAGCTCCTTCGAAATGGCATTTTGCCACCACTGTTTACTGCCGATAGCTTGGATGTGGTAGGGGTTGCATTCTCAATGGCACTAAAAAGAGGTAACTATAGCGACTTTACAGCGTTTATAGAACAGAGTGTGATTTCATGCTATGGAGAGATTGCAAATGTATGATTATATATTCAAGAATGCTCTAGTTGTTGATGGTAGCGGTAAAGCTCCATATAAGGCAGATGTTGCAACATTTGCAGGTGCAATTGCGCTAATTGGACAGTCAGGTCTTACAAGAGGAAAGAATATCATAGATTGTAAAGGAAAGATTCTCTCTCCTGGTTTTGTTGATATGCATACTCATACAGACCTTGAGGTCTTGAGAGATAGAAATGCAACTGCGAGAATCATACAAGGTATTACAACTGATGTTACAGGTAACTGTGGAATAGGTACATTTCCAAATGTAAACCCATACCTGAAGGATTTTGTTGGCGATGTTCTAGGCTCTTATGATTCGTGGTCATGGTCTGACTACACATCCTGGAAAGATTATGTGTCGAAAGATGGGATAGGTTCAAATCAGCTATATCTTGTGAGCCACAGTGCTCTTAGAGTTGCTGCAATGGGCCATGATTCAGGGCGTGAGGCAACAGAAGATGAGATAGTATCGATGTGTTCATACCTTGACGAAGCACTCTCAGCAGGCGCTCATGGACTATCGACAGGGTTGTATTATAGCCCTTGCTTGTATGCAACGCGAGATGAAATCCTTGCTCTCTTGACTATTGTTAAGGAGCATGATGCACTATTTACAGTTCACCATAGATGTGAAGGAAATGACGTTGTCGAATCCTTGAAGGAAGTATTGGACCTTGCTTCTGAAAGTGGTGTGAAGATAGAGATATCACACCTAAAAGCAATAGGGGATAAGAACCAAGATAAGGTACAAACTCTTCTTGATATGATAGATGAATATCGTGAGAAGGGCGTAGATGTTAAATTCGATCAATATCCATATATCTATGGCTCTACATCTCTCTTTTCTCTTCTTCCTCCTTCGATTCTTGCTTTCTCGAAATATGAGCAATGCCTTGCTCTATCTCTTGAAAACTCAAGAGAGGATATGAAAAAGGAGATACTGTCTCCTGATGGTTGGGATAGCATCTATCAGATGGTAGGACCCGAGAAGATAAAAGCAATATATTTAGAGCACCACCCAGAATACAATGGAATGACTATCACTGAACTTGGAAACAAGCTTAAGAAAGATCCATTGGATGCTCTTTTTGATGTTCTTTCAGAAGAGACAGGACTTGCTGTCATGGAAGATATTACAACAACAGAAGAGAATCTGAAGAAGATAATGGCTCATAGCTTGATGTGCTTTGGTTCTGATAGCCTGTACTCATCTCCAATGCCTCATCCTCGTTCATTCCATTCAACTGTAGAGTTCCTTTCAAAGTATGTAAGAGATGAGAAAGTCCTAACGCTGGAAGAAGCAATTAGACGTATGACTTCTGAGCCTTGTTTAAGATTAAAACTTACGGGCAGAGGCCTGATTAAGGAAGGATACGTTGCAGATATCGTCGTCTTTGATCTAAATGCTCTTTCTCCTGATGGGCTCTTTGCAAACAAGGGCTTTGATTATGTGCTTGTTAATGGAGTTGCAGCAATGGCAAATGGAAATCTTACAGGTGCACGCGGAGGCATTGTTCTATAGCTTATAAAATCCAAGCGGGAATCCTCCCGTCTTTAGGCGGGAGAGTTGTCACGCGTGCAATATTGTATGGGTATCTGTTTTAGGATCTGATATCGTAAATACGATAGCTATTTCCTCGATAACAGCCAATAGTGCAAATACACATCCGATGATACATGGAATCGATATTCCAATAAATGGAATAAGGTAGATTACTATGAACATCGATACTGTTGTTGCTTTATTAAGCCATGTGTGCAATGAGACAAGACGCTTGAATTTAATTGCTTCTGTTGTATAGCAAAACAATCTTAAAATAAGTACTAATATTAGGATAATGGAAGCAGCTAGATTGAGGTTCTTGATTGCAAATGGAACCATCTTTGATAGTGCGATGATGAAAAATGTTAGATCTGCAACGCTATCGATTTGTGCTCCCAGCTTTCCTGCAGTTCCCATCTTTCTTGCAATTGGTCCATCTATAGCATCTGTAAGTCCTGCAAGAGTGAAGAATATATAGTACTTGAAGGAAAATACAGGATAGAACAACATGCCTAGTGCAAGAGGAATCCTGGATAATGTAACGATATTTGCAAGATTCCTCTTTAGAAAACTATTCATAACACCTCTTAGAAAGTGTAAAAACACTTACGGTTTAGAGGTATCACAAAATAAAATGAGTTGCAACCTTGTTAGGCAAGGAAATCCTTTCTCTCAGGAGTAAAGATATCAATCAAAACGCCCTTTTCAAGACATACGCATCCATGAAGAACGTTTGGTTCTTTGTACATTGTATCTCCCTCTCTTACAATCTGCTTTACGCCATTGATTGTGAATTCAAAAGCACCAGACTTTACATATGTGCTCTGAGTATGAGGATGCTGATGCATAGGTCCAATAGAACCTGTTTCAAATGAAACTTCACAAACCATCAAATCTTCATTATGTGCAAGGACCTTTCTAGTAACTCCTTCTCCAACTACCTTTGCTTCAATATCCTTTGTTAGGAAAAAATTTTGTGTAGACATATCTCGCCTCCGCTTTTGATTATATCGAAGATAGAAAAACTCTACTAGTAAGCATACATATATTGAAGTTACTTGAAGGAATCTTCACAATGACTATATGAAAGAAAAAAGACGATATTGCCCACTTTATGGAAGATGTGGTAGCTGTGAATATGTTAATCAGGATTATAGGGAAGAGCTCGGAGAGAAGTTTCTAAGAGTGAATAAGATGCTCAAGAGTTTTGGATATGTTGAGCAAGTGCTTCCTTCTCCTCATATCACAGGATATAGATGCAAGGTTCAAGCTGTCTGTGGTCACGATAGCGATGGTAAGTTTGTTACTGGTATATATAGAAAAGGTTCTCACAAGATAGTTCCTATCAGATCATGTGCTCTCGAAGATGGAAGGGCTACAGCTATTTTGCAGACTGTTAGACAGATGGCAAATCGCTTTGGCATTCGCGCATACGATGAGGATTTGGACTATGGAGAGTTAAGACATATCCTTATCCGTGTAGGCTTTAACACAAATGAAGCAATGGTTGTTCTTGTTACAGGAAGGGAAGACTTTCCTCATAGAGCAGACTTTGTTTCTGCTTTGCACCAGAAGAATCCAGAGATCAAGACAATATGCCAGATTGTAAATAGAGAAAAGACCAGTATGGTCATTTCAGAGAACCCGGAAGTTAAAGTTCTCTATGGCAAGGGCTATATCATAGACCGCTTATGTGGTCTTAGATTCAGAATAGGACCAACTAGCTTCTATCAGGTGAACCCAGAGCAGACAGAGAATCTATATACTATCGCAATGCGTATGGCTCAGCTTAGGGATGACGATGTTGTAGTTGATGCATATTGCGGAACAGGAACTATCGGTCTAATCGCTGCAAGCTATGGAGTAAAGAAGGTTATTGGAATTGAAGCAAACGAAGAAGCCGTAAGAGATGCTCGCTTGAATGCTGATATGAACAAGATCGAGAATGCAGAGTTCATACAAGCAGATGCTTCAAAATACCTAAAGGAGATGGCAAAGAGAAAAGAACATTGCTCTGTATTGTTTTTGGATCCTCCACGCTCAGGCTCCACAGAGGAGTTCTTGGCAGCAGCAGGACGCCTGGATCCAGATGTCATTGTCTACATATCATGCAATCCAGATACTCTCGGTCGTGATATGAGGTATATTCGTAGATTCCTTCCTTATTCAGTAAGAGGCATACAACCTGTTGATATGTTCCCTGGTTCTGAACATGTTGAGACGGTAGTATTGATGTCACGGGTTGAGCGGTGATATGTGAAAAAGTGCTTGATTTATGGGCTTTTTGAGGATTTGACCGTCACTGTCTACCACGCCCAACTTCGGAGAGCCTAAACGGTGTACATGGGAGAACTTGACCGCTACTCAGGGGGGAATGGGGCTCGGCAAGCGCCGAGTCCGTGCGTGAACTCAGATTTTTTCTTCCTCAGGGTTATACAAATGGAGATTTGGTCCACACAAATGCAAGAACATGGCATTGCCAAGAACTCTACCTTTTATGGACTCTCCAATGCTTTCAGGTACAAACAGCTTCTCCATCTTTTCAGTAGCAAGCTGAGCTGTAATCACCAGTGGGACCTTACGTTCCTTTATCTTGTTGCAGAATTCCTGCAGTACATATGAGCTTGAAACAAGCAGCTCTGGACTTAGATTCAAGAATTCATCGATGCAAACCAGATCGAAATTCGAATAGTACTTCAGTCTAGAATCGAAGGCGGTTCCTTTCATTTCGAGCTTGTTTTCGAGGTCGCGAATCAAATGAGGGAAGTTTACCCATTTGGTTCTCATTCCCAGTTCACAGGCCTTCGTCGCAATGACAGATGCGAACCAGGACTTGCCTGTTCCAGAAGGACCATCTATCACAAGATTACGCTTTTCCTTGACGAAAGGAAGATCTAGGATGTATTCAAGCTGCTCGTAATCGAAGAGCCTTACGTCGTAATCCCACGGATCAGAATAATAAGCAGATGCAGGAATTGAAGAGCGCTTCAAGAGCATGGTTGCACGTTTGGTCTTCTCTTGCTGGGCATATGTTTCAATAGCCGTCACAAAACTGTCGAACAGTTCAGATGAAGAGGAAACAGTTGCCATTGTCCTGTCGATGTTCATCGCGAGATCATTCATTCCGATGGAAATGAGCGAGTCGCTTATCTTGTTCAAACCGTCAGTTCTCTTCATTATATATCGCCTCCTTCTCTGCGTGAGTAATAGATGTCATTGAGGTCGACATTGTTCTTCTTTGGCTTTGCAGCTTCCTTCTTTGCCTTCTCACGTTCAATGAGAGTCTTAAGTCCCTTTGTTGCATATACTCTGGTGTGAACAGCTATTGCACATGCATTCTCGACAACATCCTTGTCGCATCCCTTTGTTGCCATCAAACCAGTATGGAGAGGTCTGAAGGCATGTACAATCAATGTCCAGTGGTCTAACATCATATCAACCCAAGCAATAGTATTAGGTCCGAAATGGCTTGCCCAAGATCTGAAGTATTCAGGGGAATATCCGTTGCGCTCTCCATAATGATCTGGAATATGGTCTGTATTGGTTACCTTCTGCCATTCAATCAGAGCCTTGCGATGTGTGGTAATATCAACGTTTTTCTTGGTTTTTATGCGAATTGTAAATCCATCATCCTCAATTAGTACTTTGTCTCCTATATAGTCTGTTGGTACACTATAGAAAGCTTTATCGTAAGCGGTAAATAAATACATCAATCAATATTTCATTGAACTTGCTAGGCTAATGGCAGGAGTAAATGAAATGTCAACGTATACAAAAGAAGAAATTGAAAACCATGTAGCAGCATGGAAAGAAGA
>CAKQTE010000125.1 GCA_934276485.1 uncultured Spirochaetales bacterium
TAGGTTCTATCCATCTTTACAAACTTGCTCACGCTGTGGTGCACTGAATACTAGTATGAAGGATCTCAGAAAGAGGACCTTCAAGTGCGAAGCCTGTTCTTTGGAAATGGACAGGGACGAAAATGCCGCTGTCAATCTGAAGAACGAAGGATTGAGGATGCTTAATAAATTAGAAGTGGTCTAGGCCACTTATAAATAACTGAGGCTGGGCGGGCCTCAGAGGTTCGAGATGAGGTAAGACGCCTTCTGGTGCATTCATCGCTTGCAGGGCCAGAATCCAACAGGCTTTAGCCGTTGGAGTACGTCAATCATGAAAAGCTTCTCTATAAAAAACTATAGAAAAAAAGAATCAGATCTTCTTGAGCAGTTTGTTTATGATCTCAATAGCACGATCGATTTTATCCATGGCGTCATGAATCTTGCTTTGTACCAATACGTCTGCAATAAAGCTGTCGTAGAAGATATCCAAGCCCTTTAGAAGCATTCCAACATCGATATCTAGATTCATATCAAGTCTGACATCCTTTAGCTCTCGTTCAAAACGCATGATGTCTCTGTATGCACGCTCTGCACAGCGCTGAGCCTCATCTAGTTTTCCATGTTTGAATAGAGAGACAAAGGTGCCACCACCAAGCATATCCCAAATGCCAAAGTTCTTCGCACTCTTAAGTGCAGCTTTCGTATCTTCTAGAGATCTAAGAGCATCTCTACCTGCAGAAATTGCTTCCTTTCTTTCAAGCTCATAATCCATATCCTAAATATACTACAAAATTCGCATCAGTGTTAAATCTCTGCCAGTAGTTTTGCAAAAGAGACAATGTCGCTTTCCAAATCAACTTCGTCTTCAGATAGTATTCTTTCAAGATTGGTTAAAAGGAGAGACGAAAAGAGGTTTGATAGAATCTCATTTTTGTTCTGTCTCTCTTTTTTTAATGTATTGATTATTACATCAGATTGGCTCTTGAGCATAAGGGTGAGCGCTTGGTGCTCATCCTTTGCTCTGTCATCAATCAGATATAGTGAGAATACCATACGTAGAAAAGGTGCAAGATTCTCGTCAAGAAACAAGCTTTCCCATTTTCCAGATGCTTCTGTTAACACTTCTTCTATCGTTCCAGATAGGTTCAATCGAAAGCCTTTTTGCATCAACTCCTTGTGCCCAAGTGTATAGATTTCATCTATGATATCGTCCTTGGATTTGTAATAGTGATATAGAGTTGCCTTCGTGATCTCCAGTTCATGCGCAAGAGTAGACATAGTAAGGTTCTCCAGTCCTTCATATGCGATAATATCCAATGCTGTCTTTCTTATTGTATCTTTGCCATCTATCTTCATGAATTCTATTATAATCTACCAAACGGTTGGTTGAAAATAGAAGTTTTCCCAAATTATCACATCTTTTGGTAAAAAAGCTATTGTTTGATGTTTTTTATTTCGATATAACCTTTGTAGACTAAAAATTAAAGGACAAATACATGTACGCATTAGTAGAAATCCTAGGCAAGCAGTACAAGGCTGAAAACGGTAAGGTACTTCTTGTTGATAGAATCTTGCAGGAAGAAGGTTCTTCTTACGAGACAGAGAAGGTTCTCGCTGTTGTAGATGGTGACAATGCAAAGTTCGGCACTCCATATGTTGAAGGCGCAAAGGTTATATTCACAGTTGGCGAAGAAGTCAAGGGCGACAAGGTGAAGGTTTACAAGTTCCATAGAAGAAAGGGTTATAGAAGAACTCAGGGACACAGAGAAAAGTATACCAAGCTCACCGTAGCAAGCATCAACGCTTAATTTAGGAGGGAAAGAAAATGGCACATAAGAAAGGTGGCGGTTCATCTAGAAATGGTCGTGATTCCAACGCTCAGAGATTAGGCGTAAAGAGATTTGGTGGCCAGGTTGTTAAGGCTGGTGAAGTTATCGTTCGCCAGAGAGGTACAAAGATCCATCCAGCTGAGAATTGCGGACTTGGAAAGGATTACACTCTATTTGCTCTTAAGGCAGGACAGGTTAAGTTCTTCGAGAGAAAGAACAGAAAGTACTGCTCAATTGTTGAGGCATCAGAGAACTAATCGATGTTTGGCTTTTCAGACGAGACATATATTGATGTAGCGAGTGGAAATGGAGGCGCAGGTTGCGTCTCCTTTCGTCGTGAGAAGTTCATCCCAAAAGGTGGCCCAGATGGAGGCGATGGTGGTAGAGGCGGAGACGTAGTCTTCGTTGTCAAGGACAACCTAAGAACTCTTGGACACCTTAGGATGGTTAGAAGCTATAGAGCAGAAAATGGTCGTGGCGGTCAAGGTGCTCGCTGTTATGGCAGGGCTGGAAAGGATGTAGAGATTCCTGTTCCACCAGGAACCATCATAAAGAATGCTGAAACAGGTGAGATCATCAAGGACCTTACTGGTGTTGATCGATGGGTGTTCTTGGAAGGTGGTAGAGGTGGTCTTGGAAATTGGCACTTTAGAACTTCTGTTCGTCAAACTCCTCGCTTTGCTCAGCCAGGAGAGAAGGGTGTCGAGATGCGCGTTGGAGTTGAGCTCCAAGTCATCGCAGATATCGGCTTTGTAGGATTTCCAAATGCAGGAAAGTCTTCCTTGTTGAATTTGCTTACAAATGCAAGAAGCAAGGTTGCAGGATATCCTTTCACTACAAAGATCCCACAGCTAGGTGTTATGAGATATGATGACCAAGATCTTGTCTTGGCTGATATCCCAGGAATCCTTGAGGGGGCTTCAGAAGGCCTAGGAATGGGCTTCAAGTTCCTCAGACATATCTCCAGAACAAAGGGACTGGTATATCTAATTGATCTAAGTGATGAGAACTATCTTGATTCTTTCGATATCCTCTCTGAGGAGTTGAGAAAGTATTCAGAAGAACTAGCTGAAAAAAAGTACATCATCATTGGAACAAAGATAGATGAGCCGGATGCAGAAGAGAGATTTGAAAAACTAAAAGAGAAATATTCATTAGAGACAGTTCTTCCTCTTTCGATATATGCCGATGAACTACTTGAGCCAGTTAAGCAAGCTTTTATGACTCTAGCAGATCTTGGTGTTAAGAAAGAGATTTCCAATGGAGGATTTACCTCTTCTATGGATATGGATGCAGTATATAGGGATGAAGAATAATCTCGCACTTCTTGGTGGTACATTCGATCCTGTTCATATAGGACATATCAAATTATTTCATAATGTATATTCAAAGGCAGGTTTTACACATTTGATTGTTATTCCTGCCTATATTTCTAATTTCAAGCAAGAGACTCATCCTGCGTCATTTCAAGATAGGGTAGAGATGCTAAAGCTAGCGATTCTCGACTACAAGGAAATGTATCCAGGCGATATGCTTGATATTGAGATAAGTACATATGAAGGCGACAAGAAGGGTGTAAGCTATACATCTGAAACAATAAAAGACTTCTATGATAGAGCCCAGGATGATGGAAAGGTCAATTTCATAATCGGAGATGATATATTGCCCACTCTCAATAAGTGGCATGACTTTGATTACTTGAAAGAGAATGTACGCTTTTTCTGTTTTCCACGAGAAGGAAAATCTGGTGATTGGGGAACTGAGGTTGTGCAGGTGATATCGCCTCTGACAGAAGCATCTTCTTCCCAAGTGCGCTCGGGCGAAGGCGGGCTGTTATCAAAAAGAGTCAAGGAGTATGTAGATGCTCATCAGTTATACAGATCTATATGACTTAGTCAAATCAAGGATCAAGAGCTCTCGATTTGAGCACTCAGTGGGAGTTGCAGAGACTGCAAAGAGCCTTGCTGAACGATTCAATGTCAATACCTCCGATGCTCTTTATTGCGGAATATATCATGATGCATATCGCTATAGCGCAGACGAAAGTGCAATTGAATTTTGCATCAAATCTGGCTGGAACGTATTTCCAGAAGAGAGAATGTTCCCAGATTTGCTGCATGGTACTCTTGCTGCAATTCACTTTCCAGAGGATGCTGGAGATGTTCCATTCTCGTACCAATTGGCAGTAAGACATCATACATTAGGCTCTGTTGAGATGGGAAGGCTTGGGGCACTGATTTATATTGCAGATTACATAGAGCCGGGACGCAAGCATCTTACAGACGATGATAGACGCATTATTCTTTCAAATCCCACTCTTGAGAGTATGATAATATCTATTATGGATATGCAAAGAGAGTACTTTATCTCAAAAGGCATCAAGGAAGCAGAAGTATCGAAAGAGTTATATGATTTCTGCGAACGTGGAGGAAAGCTTGAATAAAAGATTATTATTGATTTTGATATTATCTCTTATTCTATTTGTATCCTGCCAAGAAGGAAAAACAACACTAGCTCTCATTTCCAACTCTGGTGGTGAGATTAGTTTTGTTGATGGAAAGACTTCAATGCTGCTTACTCTTGATAGCGATATGGTCAATAATCTAATATCCCTTTCGGGACTTGGTAAGGTCGATATCATACACGCTCTCGCGCCTGATGCGGAGGTATACTCAATACCGCCATACATGTATCAAAAGAGATCAGAGTATCTGGATTTATTGATGTATGAATTTACTGATACAAATAGAGTTGATGTCATTAAAGTCAATTCAAAGCTTCTGTTGAACTCAAAGCTTTTGAAAGAAATGGATTTAAATTCATCAAATTATGATAGCGCTATGGTTAAGCAGACAAAAAATGTGGATAATACATTAGAGTTTGAACTATCTTCAATTATCGAGGGCGCTGACAATTGGGAACAGATTGTAGAGTTCTTCTCGGATTGGAGAGACATTATATTATAGATAAGGAAAAAGATATGAAGGAAGAAATACAGAAAAAAGCAGAGATCATCAAGAGCTATCTTGAGGATCACAAGTGTTCAGATGTAACTATCGTAGACTTGGGTGAAGGTTGCTCTTGGGCAGATTGTTTTGTTATTGGAACAGTTTCATCTGTTGGACACCTAAAGGGTGTTGTTCACCAGCTTTGGAATGAGCTATTGGATCTAGGACTAAGTGTTAACAATAGACATAAGACTCCTGGAGACGATGGCTGGGAGCTTATCGATTGCAAAGATATTGTAATTCACTTGATGAGCCCTGAGCTAAGAGAGTTCTATAACTTGGAAAAGCTTTGGAAAGCAACTAGCGAGGCTAGATAATCATCAACCTGGGAGGCTTGTTATTTGACGACAAGCCTTTTTACATCAAAAGGTAAGGGCTTGTTTCCAAAGCTATCGGAGATACGCTTTATCTGTGATTGCCTTGATAGTAGCATGCTTTGCAAAATCAAATGATCTTCCCTTGCCACAAATCCTTTAAGAATTCCTTGTAAGGAAGAACCAAGATTCCATCATCCAATAATTGAGGATATTCTTCTCTGCATACAAGTATGTATTTCTCCATCATTCCTTCTTCCATAAGGGCTTTAAGACCTTTTAGATCTTTTGATGAGACACGCTTTGTTGCTTTGACTTCGACAGCGACTTTATCTTTTATGATGAAATCCACTTCTTGTCCACTTTTGGTATGCCAATACATCAGCCCATCCCTATCTGAGAGATTGTAATCAAGCCAACTACGGATTTCCATTGCAATGTAGTTTTCCAAATAGCGGCCAAACTCAGATGTACCTTCTTCTATTTTACTCAAGCCTTGAAGTTTTCTAGTTACTCCTACATCGAATAGATAGAACTTGCTTGAAGCGTTTGATTTTCTAATCGTTGTTTTTCTAAAAGGGGGAACTTCGAATCCAATTAGAGTATCAATGAGAATGTTGTACCATTCTCTAACACTCACTCCGCTTATTCCAATGTCTCGTGCTACATTTTCATAGTTTGTTATATCACCACTTGTAGAGGCTACTGTCTTCAGAAATTCCCAAAACGGAGGTAGCTGTCTTATTTCTCTTTCTGCTTCAATCTCTTCTCTTACGTATAAGCTGACATAGTCTGAAAGAAAGTCGTCTGCATCGTCATCATTGAATGCTGCAGGCAGCAATCCGGCTACGAATATTCTATCAAGAGAATAATCGAATGATTCTATTTCAGGAAATACCAATGGATGAAAACTGCATCTGCTAGCTCTTCCTCCTAGAAGGTTGATGCCATTCTTCTTTAGCTTTCTTGCACTAGAACCTGTTAGAAGAAAATGAATATCAGTGTCTTCAATGAGCATATGTACCTCATTAAGAAGAGATGGAAGCATTTGTATTTCATCAATGACAACAACTCCATCATTGATTCCTTTTGCCTTCAAAGTGTTTCTTAACAGAGAAGGGCGGATGGATAGTTCTCGATATAACTCATTGTCCAACAGTGTCCAAGATAGCTTTGGATCCTTTAGCTGATGCTTAATGTATGAAGATTTTCCTGTTTGACGCGGTCCAAATAGAAATAAGGATTTTTTATCTAGCTTGCTGTTAATGTCGATAATTCTTTGGATATAAGTATGTGCCATCTCTTCCTTCCTTTTCTTTATTATATCTGCAAAATGTTCGAAAATATAGTTCTACTTTGAAAAAGTTAGGAAAAATCAAAGTGTCACTTTAAAAAAAGCAGGAAATTTCAAAGTAGAGCGAATAGTCTGCAATAAAATATCCTTGGAGGTTTAGTCCGAGGATATCAAATAAATCTAACAAATGAGATTATTTTCCAGCAATAGCCAGTCCTTCAACCAAGACAGAAGGGGAACCGAATGCTGTTGCTCCTAGTGCCATTGGGAATGTGCAATTGTCTGCAACCATTGTGATGTTCTTAAGTACATCATAGAAGTTACCTGCAACTGTGAATGATTTGACAAACTTTGTTTTCTTTCCATTCTCAATCATGAATCCAGAGCTTTGAAGAGAGAAATCTCCAGAGACTGGATTTGCACCAGCGTGTAAGCCTCCAAGTGATGTGATATATACACCATTTTGAGCTTTTGCAAATAGTTCTTCTTCTGTGTTCTTTCCAGATTCGATGTACATAGAGAAAGGACTGATGGAAACAGGAGATGAGTAGCCAGCCTTGTAAGCATTTCCTGTAGTCTGTTTCTTTGCAACTGCTGCAGTCTTCATATTATAAAGAAGAGTAGTTAGCTTACCATTCTCGATGACATTCTTCTTTCTTGTAGGACATCCTTCTGCATCGAATACCATTGGTTCTGGATTATCTTTGTTAAATGGATCGTCAACAATAGTAACGATTTCGGATGCGATGATCTCGCCTTCCTTGTCATTTAATCTAGATAGTCCTCTCTGAGCATTTTCTGATGAGAAGATATCTGAATATGTATCAAGTAGATCGCTCATAGCATCGCTATTGAAGATAACTGGATATTGGCCAGTAGGAGCAACTTCTCCACCAAGCTTTTGGCAAGCATCGTCTGTGCTCTTCTTGATAAGAGCATCGATATCGATCTTATCTAACTGAGCAAGCTTTAGCTCATATGAGTTAGCCATCTCATCGCCATTTGATACAACAGCTTCAACAACAACGCCAGCAGAGACTGTGTTCTGCTTGAGGTCCAAACCCTTTGAGTTGTAGATAGCGATTGTGTTGTTCTCTTTAAGAGTTTGTGTCTCAGAACCATCTACTACAAGCTTGTTAGCCTTGTAGATCTTCTCTTGAGTCTGAAGAGCTGTGTTAATAAGATCATCAGTGGAAGGAAGAGGGTAGGATCTATCCTCAAGCTTCGCATAAGTCTGTCCACCTTCAGCCAAGAATACTTCTTCTTCACTCTCAAGAACGGATGCGTTGTCGATAGCTCTAAGAACAATACGTCTAGCATTTTCCTTGTCTAGTGCTTGTGTGGAAGCATATCCCATCTTTCCGTTGTAGATACATCTAAAGCAAAGACCACCAGCTTCTGAAGAGGAGAATGATTTGATCTCATGAGCAAATACGGAAATACTTGTGCTTTCGCTATTGGAGTAATAAAGCTCGTAATCCTTGATGCCTAATTCATTACAGGTTTCAATAACATTATTCTTGAATTCATCGTAGTTCATATCCATTTCCTCCTTATCTTCCGCCAACTGTAATTGAAGAAACACGAATCATTGGCTGGCCAACGTTTACAGGGACAGAACCGGATGAGGATCCGCACATACCTTGTCCAAGCTCTAGGTTGTTTGAAATCATATCGATGTTCTTGATAACGTCGATTCCCTTACCAACAAGGCTAGCTCCTCTTACAGGCTCTGCAATCTTTCCGTTACGAATGATATAGCCTTCGTTAACAGCAAAGTTGAATTCTCCAGTTGTAGGATTAACTGAACCGCCTCCCATATTGCGTGCATATAAGCCATATTCAATGCTTGAGATGATCTCTTCTTCAGTATCATCTCCCGGTGCGATATATGTATTTGTCATACGGCTTGTTGGTGTAAATAGATAGCTTTGACGACGAGATGAACCTGTTGATTCCATTCCCATCCTGCGTCCATTGAACTTATCGATCGTGTAGTTTTTGAGAACGCCATTCTCAATCAGAACATTGCGTCTTGAAGGTGTTCCTTCATCATCGAAGTTGATTGAACCCCAAGCATTTGGGATGGTTCCATCATCGATTGCGGTTACCTTTGGATTAGCAACAACCTGACCAAGCTTACCGCAGAACTGGCTCTGGCCATATGCAACGCTTGAAGCCTCCAGTGAGTGTCCGCAAGCTTCGTGGAAGATAACGCCACCAAAACCATTTCCAATAGCAACAGGCATAACGCCAGCAGGGCAATAACCAGCGGATGCCATGGTTACAGCTTGTCTAGCAGCTTCCTTTCCGATCTCTTCTGGATTGATAGTATCGAACATCTCAAGACCCATCATTCTTCCAGGACCACATGCACCTGTTTGTGTCTCTCCATTTTTCTCTGCAATAGCAGTAATGAACATACGTGTTCTTACTTGTCTATCCTTTGAATAGAAACCATCAGTGTTAGCAACAAGGATATTCCTGTCATAATCAATGATACTTCCTGTTGCCTGTACAACAGATTGATCATAGTCCTTAGCTGCAAAGTATGCCTTCTTCAGTAGATCTACCTTTGTCTTGTTTTCAACAGAAGATGGAACAATGTTTATAGCATGGATATTTGTTGAGATTTTCTCTCTTAGGACAATATCAATCTCTGCTTTTCCCTCTCCAAGAGCTTCTGCAGCTCTTTGAGCACATCTGATTAGTCCTTCTTCAGACATGTCTACAGTTGTAGCCATGACGCTTCTGAGTCCTTTATATACTCTAATAGCAGCACCTGCTATTAGATTGTCATTAACAGAATCTACTTTGTTTGCAACCATTCCAATAGAGTGGTTGAGTGTATTCTCTGCAAATATCTCAGCATAATCACCACCTGTGGATATTGCTTTAAGAAGTACATTCTGACATATAGCTTTTGATATCATATGGAAAATCCTCCTATTTAGCTTATAGCTCAAAATCCTCAAATATAACAATAATCTCAAAACATAAGAATGGCAAAAGAGAATATCGAGGTTTTGTTGTTGATAAAAACAAAGACGCAACATCATTTATGCTAACGAATGGGGATTTGTGGTATTTTACGAGGTAAATGAATGGAAATTTGAGGTGTTTTTCTATTTATATGAATGGGGATTGGGTTTATAATATCTTCGAAGGAAGAATTTTATAGAGGGTAATACCAAGCTAGAAGACAAATCCACCTTTGATTTTACAGATCCATATGATTCTCTTATTTCTGAGTATGATGCAAGAAACTTTGCATTCTCAACGTTAAAAACTCGTTATGAAATGCAGACAGGCGAGAGTCTTGATGACGATATGCTTATTGCATTAAGACTTGTAGATGCTGAGTCAAAGAAGCTTACAAATGCAGGAGTGATATTTGCTGATAATTGTCCATTTAGGCATTCTAGACTCTTTTGTGTCAGATGGAATGGGCTAACTAAAGCAGGTGGATTTATAGATGCCTTAGATAGTGCAGAGTTCACCGGAAGCATAATCAAGCTTCTAGATGATGGGCTAGCTTTTATCAGACGAAATAACAGAAGTTCAAAATCTTCAAAAATGCCTGATTATGATGAACAGAGCTATAGGGAATCACTTATAAATGCTCTTGTTCATCGCTCCTATAGAGTGCTAGGTAGTGAAGTCCATATAGATATCTTTGACGACAGAATGACAATCTATTCTCCAGGAGGCGCAATAGATGGACTGTTCTTTCAAGATATAACTTTGGCTAATGTTTCTTCTAAAGTACGAAATCCTATCATTGCAAACATGTTTACATGTCTTGGCTATATGGAACAAAAGGGAAGAGGCTTGGAGAACATATGCTTAAGATATCAAGCCTATACAAAGATGCATGTTATTACATCGACAGCGTCAAGCTTTTTTATAACTCTCCCTAATTTGAATTATTAGTTCTAATCGACATCTACAAAGTCTCTCTATGGATGCTCATAGAGAACCTGTTTATATATCATATATAACCGAAAAATAATTAGATTATTGGAAGTTTTTAGGGATATAACCAGAAAAAGTAGTAAACTTTAATAAGTTTTTAGGTATATATTCCGAAAAATATTTGAATTCTGATAGTTTTTCAGTATTCTATATACATGAGAGGATTTTGCTATGATTGATAGACCTTTGTATTTAGACAAAATAATGAGATTTGTAGATACTCCATTCGTGAAAATATTGACAGGAGTCAGAAGATCTGGCAAATCCACCATCCTTAAGATGATTATGGAACGTCTACGTACAGAGCGAGGTGTTTCAGAAGAACAAATCGTAAGTTACAACTTTGATACATCTATTTACGATATGAATGAAAAACAACTATACCAAGAATTGAAGGGTAGGCTTCTTCCTGATAAGAAGACATATTTCTTTTTAGATGAGATCCAAGTCGTCTCCGGGTGGGAAAAAGTCGTTAATACATTACTGTCGATACATAATGCAGATATCTATGTAACAGGTTCCAATTCAAAGATGATGGCCTCTGAAATTTCGACATATCTTACTGGTCGTTATATTACCTTCCGTATTTATACATTATCCTTTAGAGAGTATTTGGATTTCACAAGGCAATATAGAGCAGTTGATGATATTCATAAAGAACTTGTTCGATATGTTTGCTTGGGTGGTTTTCCAGCAACTCATCTGTACGCATTTGGGGAAGATGAAATATATTCAATTGTGCGTGATACGTATGATGCTTGCATATATAGAGATATTGTTCAAAGAAATGATATTAGGAGAAAAGACCTGTTCGATAGGATAGTTAAATATACATTCAGCAATGTAGGAAATACTTTTTCTGCAAAAACAATTTCTGATTATCTAAAATCAGAACATAGAAAGATCGATGTCGAAACAGTGTATAACTATCTTGAGTACTTGGAGAAAGCTTATTTGCTCTATCGATGTTCTCGCTATGATCTTAAAGGCAAAGAGATACTTAAAACACAAGAAAAGTTCTATCTAGCAGATACTGCACTTCGTTACAGTATTCTTGGATATAACCAAGATAGTGTAGCAAGTAGCTTAGAGAATGCTGTATATCTTGAACTTCGTAGGCGAGGTTATTCTGTTTATGTCGGAAAGACCGATTTTGGCGAGATCGATTTCATTGCAACTCGTCAAAATGAAAAGATATATGTTCAAGTAACAGAACGCATAGCATCTGAAAAGACAGAGAAGCGTGAATACGAACGACTGTTGGAGATTCCAGATAACTACCCAAAATATGTTCTAAGTACAGATGATTTTGCAGGTGGCAATTATGAAGGAATAATAACAATGCATATCGCAGATTTCCTGCTTAGCAATGCATACTAGAGTATGCCTTCAGTTTGCTAATAGATACAACAAATACTCCATCTTCTCTCTTCAAAGCGGGGCCTAATGCTTTAAGTCAAAGATGGAGTATTTCATTTTATTCACAGTCATCTTGGGAATAGGAATCATTAGACATGTTCCAATAATAGATTGCAACCAGACAATATGAACCTGTAGAATGAACATTAGATTCAAAAGAAAGAGGTATGATATGAATTCTTCATGGGAAAGAATGTTTCCTGATAGAATCCTTGCCAGAGGATTTGATTATTATTTATCAGGCAGAGTACTTAATGTAGAGCAGGATGATGATAGATATAAGGCAGTGGTTCAAGGTAGTGAGAACTATAATGTTGAAGTTGAATTCGATGGAGACGAGATCATAGATATGGATTGCGATTGTCCATATGCAGAAGATGGTGATTATTGCAAACATGAAGCAGCTCTTCTTTGCTATTTGGAATCTACAAATGCTAGAGATAATAAACCAGATACTCCATCTGAAGAAATCAAAAGAATCATAGACACCTTAGATGAAGAAACGCTAAGGGAACTATTATATAGTGCTGTCATGTCAAATCATGAATTGCTAGATAAGCTCATGAAGAAAGTGCCTCAAGCTAGTAGCACAAAGCCATCATTTTCAGCGTTGTACTATCGTGCTAGTGAATTTATAGAAACGATGGAAGACGAAGATTGTTATTTTAGTCGCGACGACTTTGATGACTCTGTGTCAGATGCAATATATGGACTTGATATGTTCTTAACTGAAAGTGTTTTACCTTTGGTGGAACAAAAGGAATATTGTTTTGATGTATTCAAGCTCGTTTCTGATATTCTAGACGATATCCCTTATTCAACTTTATTCGATTATGGATACGACGGATGTGTTGATGATTTGGATACCACTATTGTAGATATCATGGACAAGGCTTATATCAATGCAGAAAACAAGGATGATATCGAGTCACTTGCAAGGGAAAGAGCTCAAAAGAGATCAATAACAAGTCAATACTATCAGGATTTCCTTATATTAACGGTGAAAGATAAGACACTAGCTCGTGAGGCATTAGATGAACTTAGGACTAATAGCTCTCATGGACCATTTTTATATCCTATCGATGATGAGATAGATTTAATGGAAGTGCTAGAGTATTCAGAAGAAGAAATCAGGGAAGTCTTAAGGTCTCATCTGGATCTACGGATGGCACAGAAGATGCTTGTGGAAAGACTTCTGGAAAATGATGAATGGAAATCCTGTATCGAGATCATTAAAGAAATCAGTGCAACATATGGGAAAAACGATGATTGCTACAATATTCTCAAGAAAATCTATAGAGAACATGGAATGGATCAGGAGCTTGGAGATTTAATCTATTCAGATATCATGAGTGTTGATCAATTTAGAATGGATGGTATTGATGAACTACGAGAGCTTCTCACTGAAGAAGATTGGCGCGAAAAGTGCAATACGCTGAAGACAGCTTCTACAATGAAACCCATAATGGCAAAGTTCCTTAATAGTATCCAAGACTATCCTGCGCTTATGTCATGGTTTGAGGAGAGTGTTGGTTCCTACAATTTAGAGTATGGCCCTCTTTTGTTAACTATCTATCCTGATAGAACAATTGCTGCATATGAAAAACTGCTTAGAAAAGAACATTTGCATGATCGAAAGTCATACCAATACCACGCAACAAAACTACAGGACTTGGTTGCAGTTGCAGAGGGAAGGAAATTCGTCATCTCATATGTGCAGGAACTATTGAATGAATATCCAAATAGACCTGCATTGAAAGATGAGATGCAAAAGATGCTAAAGCGAAACAAACTTTTGTAAATCTAGAGTTTGCTAATAGATACAACAAATACTCCATCTTCTCTCTTCAAAGCTGGCAAAGGATTGAGTCTGATTAAGATAGATGGAGTATTTTAAGCTCCCTGGTTTATGTCAGTGTTTAAAAACATTGCCATGTAGTGGGGGAGAGTTAGTCTTTCGTTTTCTTTTCCAATATTTCCATCGATGAACTTATATGTCTTCTCTGGATGAAACTTATCTATGTATCTCTTTAATGAAATAGTTGATCCATTTTTAGCCTTGACTTCGATTGGATATATTTTCCCTTGTTTTGAAATCAAGAATTCTATTTCTTGGTCGTTTTCTACTGGCTTATAGTAATGAAGCTTGTATCCTTGTTTGATTAGCATTTCAGCAATTATGTTTTCATAAATGCCTAGCTTAACATCGCATGTCAATGTTTTGTTAAGGATAGCCAATTTCATATCATATCCATACATTGCAATAAGTAGGCCGGTATCTGTTGTATAAAGCTTGAAATAGGTTTCATCTTCATATGCTGATAGTGGAAAGTGCGGAACACTTACGATAATTAGCCGGAAAGCCCGCGAGCTTTAGCCGTGGGATGAGAGGCTCTGAGAATCTTTCTTGATTTGTTGGTTTCGAGACGATTTCTTTAGAATTAAATTATATTTGAGCTATATGAATTATAAGGAAAAGACAGGA
>CAKQTE010000126.1 GCA_934276485.1 uncultured Spirochaetales bacterium
ATGTCATATTTGATTAGGTTTTTCTTTATGTCTTCTCTTGTAGCTTTCATATTGCAAGGGTACAACAAGAAGTGGCCATATAATGTCCTAGTGGGTTAAAAGTCACCATTTGTTAAATTAACAGAAATTTTCTAATAACTTTCTTCCTGAAATTCCTTTTAAGTATTTTACGATTGAAGTAATAGATAGCTTTGGGAGAGCAGAGACAAAGGCATGAACATGGTCTCCATCTTCCACTTCAAACAGTTTTACTGTAAAACCTTTATCCTCAGCTATCAATTGAATGATGTCCTTTAGATATGCCTCTACATCTTGAGTCAAAACCTTTCTTCTGTATTTAACTGACCACACTATATGATAGTTGATATTGCATACGCAAGTTCTGTAATGCACAAGATTTGTTTTCATAAATAAATTATACTATATACATCAGTTTTGCTAAAGTGTATTTTGCGCTTTCATCTCGGCAATTGAATTACCGAGGATTCCCGCTTATCCTCCTAACAAATAATAGATTCATATCACAGCTTTAGTTTGCTATAATGTCCATAGGAGTGAAGAATATGGAATATGTGCTAAAAAAGAGAGGAGACCTGTCGTATGTGTCTCCCCAATTTCATCAATTATTTCAACGAATTAACAAAGTAATCGTTTAATGTTCCATTCTCGTAGATCAGCTTATAGAGGTTCTGAACAAGAGGAAAATCTTCTGCAATTCCTTTTTCCCTTGTTTTCTCTCCAATGAGTTTAATAGTTCTCAAGCCTTCGATTGTGGTTGCATTATTCTTTTGGTCTAGAGCAAATCCCTTTCCAAGAAGTACTCCAAGAGTTCTGTTTCTCGATAGGTCATTGAGAGCTGTAAGACCAAGGTCTCCAATTCCGCAATATCTGAAGATAGTCTCTTCGTCGCAAGCATATATCCTTAAGAGTCTTCTCATCTCGTTTGTAGCCTTAGTGTATAACTGGAAGTCTACGTTAGGTGAGTCATAACGTCCTGAAACAAGTCCAATTGCAATAGCGTACATGTTCTTCAAGATTGACAACAATTCGACAGCTCTTACATCAGGCGAGTAGTCCAATGTAAAACCTGTATGAGGAAGAATTGTGTTCTTGAAGTAATTGTAGTCATCGTAGCGTCCACCGAATGTGAAAGAAGTAGGAAGACCATTGATAGTCTCAATAGCAAATGATGGGCCTTTCATTGATGCAGTTCGCTCAAATGGAATCCCTTCTGTTATGAATGCACCTTGGTCACTCATTCCCTTTGCGAGATTTACGATCAAAGGATTCTTCTTTGTATTTGATTTGATTCTTTCAGAAAAAGGTACGATTACCTTTGATGGAAGAACAAGCATGATGACATCTGCATCCTGGAAGATAGTGTCATCTGTTGTTGCCGTAATCTTTGAATTAAGGTATTTGGTAGGGAAATACTTAGAGTTTTGATGCTGTTCGTTGATGTTCTTTGCAACATCTTCCTCGATGGTATGTAGAACTACATTATTATCCCAATTGCCAGCCAATCGCTCTGCGATAGCAGTTCCAAATACACCTGCTCCTGCTACTACTATATTAGTCATCTGTTAATCAACCTTCTTTAAAATGTATAGTCTTGAATTGTAATCTCCAAGAATTCTCATGCCATCAGTATAACCGTTTCCGCAAAATTGTTCAGATAGAGCTAATCCTGCCCACTTCAATGCGCTTCCGGATATATAATAGCTTTCTGGTTCTTCCTTGTATTCCTTCCCATTTATGATATCTGGAAAGCTTCTTTCCCTAGGATAGAAGCGGTATAGATAGTTTTCATTGGCACAATCCACAGTTAGTTTTTCTGCTGTCGTGTTTGTCTTAACCTCCTTCTGGAAGTAGAAGACAAATATTGTTGCAGAATCATAGGAGGAAATTGTCCATATGGTTCTATTACCACTCTCTTGTACTCTAAAGCGTCCGAATTGCAATAACGCTCTATAGTTCTTGTAGAAATCTGCTTGCTTTTGGTAAGCCAGGAGAGTTTGTTTGTCGATATTGACTCCATCAATAGAGTAGTTAAGCACTCCAAAGATAGAAGATTCGAATCTAGTATCTAAGCTGATACTTCTATTTGTCATTGCATTAGGGCTAGGGGAAAGTGTAACCCCAATTACAGACAGTGGGTAAACAAGCGTTGTTCCTTCTGTAATTGAAAGACGCTCAGCAGGATCTGAGCAATCGGAAGAGAGAATGGAAGGACAGAACGATAGCATTCCTAGATCGAATCTTGAGCATCCTTCTATATATAGATTAGGAAATTGCAATGTGATTGTTCTTAGAATTTGATATAGTCCTGCGATGTACTTATGTGCATAAGAGCCATGATCTTTTGTCTCTACGCTTGAGTAGATATCTGAAGAACGTCTGCTGATATCCCACTTGATGTAGTCTGCGTGGCATGTGTTAACAAGCCTAGTGACTGTCGAAATGATCCAATCCTGCACATCAGGATTTGCCAAATCAAGCATGTATTGGTTTCTGCCTAGGGCATTTTTAGAGCTGTCCTTTCCCAAGACCCAATCAGGATGGGTCTTTGTTATCTGGCTTCTTTCGCTTACGCACTCTGGCTCGATCCAGAATCCAAACAGCATACCTTCATGGTGAACTTCGTTTGCAATATCTGCCAAACCAGAAGGGAACTTCATTGTGTTTACATACCAATCTCCAACGCTTGGCTTATCGCTACTACGAGCTCCAAACCAACCATCATCAATTACAATACCCTCAAGTCCTATCTCCTTGGCGTTTCTTGCAATAACAGATAGCTTTGTCTCATTTATATTGAAAGTGCATCCTTCCCATGTATTGAACATCAAAGGTTTCATTCTCTCTCGCCAAGCGCCACGTCTGATGTGTCTATTGATGAATTTGTGTGAGATATCTCTCACGCCATCAAGTCCATCAGCAGAGTAGATCATTACAGCCTCAGGGGATTCGAACTTCTCATTAGGACCAAGTGGCCATGAGAACATATCTGGATTGATGCCCCAAACAATGTGTGCACATCCTCTTTGTGATATCGATATAGACGCTCTATGAGCACCAGAATATACAAGATTCATCAAGTATGTATCTTTGTTGTTTTGTATGATGAATGCAGGATTTGCTTCCAAAGAGGAATCAAGGCCTCGGGATTCGATGATCTTTGTTCCACTTTCAATGGTTTCTCTTTTGATTTGTCTTTCTGCTGCCCATTTTCCAGGAAATGATATCAGATCAAGATTATCTGTCCTGATATCCAATTGCCCTGAATAGAGAGCACGCACGGTGACATTTTCCTTTGATGAGTTTGTTATTACAGTGCGTCTTGTGATCGTGTCTGAATCTTCAAAGATAGTGTACAAAAGATGCAATGCTAGATTCAGTTCTGTATCTTTGTATATTACTTCCAGCGTTTCAGCCTCTGTTTCCGTTGCGATTGCTTGAGGGAGCGTTAGAGTTGAGAAACGTTTGATGCCTTTAACAATGTCATATGAGTCAAATAGGAAGTTTGCATTCCTTACTCCTTTCTCGCCATAGCTTATTGCAACAAGAGGCGTTCTATAGTCGCCTTTGCCTTCCTCTGAAAGCTCTGAAAGCGTGTCGTCATATGTAATGTCTGGATAGTTCTTGTTTGCACTCGTTGAATAGCATGGCTGTATTAGATGTTTTTCTCTTATAGCCAAAAGTGATTTCTCAACATTCGAGATCTTTCTTCCATAGTAGATATGCTCTGGATATTTAGACGGAAGGATCGAGAATATGTAGCTTGTGTTCTTTGTTTGGAGATGAAAGGTTCTCTCCTTTAGGATTTCAATCATGGCAACGCTCTCCAAAATACTGTAAACTATAACTAATAATATAATACAAAATTCGAATGGAGTTGAATATGGATATAAGACGCCTTGCTCTTTGGGAAGGTAGGTATGCAACCTATATGTCCAATGATACGTTTTCAGCAATCATTGAGGACCAAGGAGAAGTGACAATAGATCTTGCTGCAAAGCTGAATACAGGCGCAAGGATATCTCCATTATCTCTCCCTTATTTCAGAGGAACAGGATCTGGAGTTTTCTCTGATGAGAACAGAATCTGGTGGGATAGCAGACAAGGTCTATACCAAGCAGGAGGTGCTTATTTCACCTTTCCAGATAACAATGAAGACATTGTAACTTCCAGCAATACCTATTGGATGCTCAGACGCTATGGAACAGAGGATGACTTTCATGGTGTTTGGAAGTATTCAGAGATGAAATCAAGGGAAGAGGGCAATCGATATCACCTAGGAAGAGTTGATTTGATGCTTCCTGGCCACAATGTTCTTTATACTGCGATCAAGATTACAAACACAGGTAAGGAACTGTTACGTGCTAATCCTACATGGAATACGATGCTATCATCTCCACTTGTGGAGAGTGGTACATCCATTGCTACCAATGCACGCTTTTTCTCTGTGTATCCACTTAAGAAGAGAGAATCTGGAAGAAATAGATTCCTATCTGGATCAATATTCGATGATCTGAAGAAAGCTCCTCTTGTTGATGGAGGAACAGCTGATGCGTCATTGGTTCCAGCCTGTCCTACTGGAACATATGATTACATTATTGGAAAGTTTCCATCCGATGAGGATGCAAAGTGGATTACTGTTATCAATCCTAGATCCCAGCTTATTTTCTATACATATGTGCCAAAGGTACAAAGCGATGACGAATTTGATTTTCCAAATGCAACAATATGTGAAAACTACTATGGAAGAATGGACGCGCCTTGGGCTCTGTTTGATGGAGCAACTCCTGTAGTGCAAGCATTGACTGTTGGCTTTAACGCAGGCCCTAGAGGAACAAGAAATCTACTACTTGAGCCAGGAGAGGCAAAGACTATCTTTGTTGCAAATGGCTTTATGTCATACGAGAATCCTCGTATTGGTATGGGATTCTATTCAAATGACGTATCTATAGAGGGTTTTACTCTTAAACGTACAAAGAGTACTGCATTTCTTCCTTGTGATACTGGTTTTGCAGCATTACGCCGTATTTCTAAAAGGTTGTTCTTCATAGGTTCTGAATCAATAATGCTCTAGGTGAATTTTCCTAGACTAAACCTTGTTATAAATAGAAAATAAATATGTATTGCGGATGTTTTTTTGCTCAGGGGTGTTATTGTGAAAAGAAATCTTATAGTTGTGCTACTACTTGCTATCTTGGTTCTTAGCTCTTGTAGAACTGTTGAGAATGTAAATGGATTCAATAATGATGGTTCTCCGGTTTGGACCACAGCTATTCCATCTAGCAACAGAGAAATCTATGGAGTAGGGAGTGCAAAGCTAACAACAAAGATGAATTCAGAGTTGGCATCTGAATCTTTAGCAATATCAGATCTTGCTCGAAAGATATCTTCAACAATAAAGGAGAATACTGCTATATATTCAAATGATGCAGACCAAGTTGTTAGGGATGCATATGAGCAAATAGTTGTGCTTTCCACGAATTTGACTATCAAGGGAATAAAAGTGGAAGATAGGTGGACAAGTGAAGATGGAAATGTGAGGACACTTGTTTCTGTTCCTACAAAGAACCTGTCCAAAATCTATAAAGATGCTGCTAATGACTACCTGAATCAATTGGAAGAGAAGAGGCTTGCAAACCAGATCAAGCTTGCAAAGCTTATATCTGAATTATCTGAAAGCAAGGACGAGAATGCTATGAAAATCAAAGAATTGGCAGAACAAAAAGTAAATGCATTCTCAGACGGTGTAGATCATGTTCTTGCGTCAATAAATCCAGAAGAGCTAGCAACTAAGCTTGCTGAAGAGCTAGTTAAGCTAGGATACGAGATCAAGCTTTAAGGGAATATTGGTTCTATATAGAGGTTGTACTTCAAGAATAGAGATGCTTCATTTGAATACTTATCTGGTTCAATAGCGACAGCGGTCACTGTATAGCCTTTTGGAATCTTGACTCCTTCTCTTTTACGGTCATCGCTACATAGATATTCCGTAGGTATATAATCTCTTTTTTTCAAATATTCTGCTTTGTTTATGAATAAATTATTTTGACTCTATCGAATTCTTTTCAGTTTCTGTTGTTTGAGATGTGATGATTATTAAACTGATGTCAAACCTATTATTAATGAAACTGTAAAACCTGATTGTGAATCTTTATTAGAATCAAAAGAGTATGCAAAATTCTCCCCATATTTAAGTTGTAGGCGCCTAATTATATTTGCAAGTCCAATGTGATTTTCCTTGATTTCCTTTTGAACAATTCTTTTATTGATTTCTTTCTTTTGATCTTCAGTAATGCCTATGCCATTATCACTAACAGTGATGATTGTTTCGCTTTCATTGCTTTCCGCCTTTATTCTTATTACCAGAGGAGTGCTAAGCTGTTGTACATTATGATGTATAGAGTTTTCTATCAAAGGCTGTAGAATAAGTTTTGGTACTTCTGTATTAAGACTTTTTTCATCTATATCCCATTGAAACTGTATTTGGCTTTGGAATCTGTCATGCATCAGCTCTGTATAATTCTTTGTAGCTTTTATTTCCTGCCATAATAAAACAGATTGCTCTGGCGTTCTAAGTGAATACTGGAGGAATCTTGATAAATGCTCAATCATGCTGTTTGCATGGCAAGGAGATTTCACAGTCCTTAGAATCTCAAAGTCAATCATCTGTAGTGTATTTGACAAAAAGTGAGGATTGATCTGATATTGCAGTGCTGAAAGCTCTTGGACTTTTAGCTCCATTTTCTTTTCATTGAGTGCGATTTTCATATAGTCATTTTGCAAGAATGTTCTGATCAAGTGATTTGTTATATATCCATAAACATCATTCTTGTATGGCTTTGTTCTATCAACTATGTGACTATCTGAAGAATTCTTCAAAAGAGTAATTATGTCATTTATTCTGTTTGTCATTCGATATGAACAATATAGAGAGGCAGATAAAGATGTCATGATACAAACGATAGATATGACGATTGTTACAAAGAGCAGGTTATATTCATAGCTGAATAATTCTTTGTTTGGGATTATAGAAGTCAGAACACAGTTGAAGTTATCGATCTCTGTGGAAAATATAGTGCTGTGTCTTTCATTTATGTCTATATTGCTAGAACTTGATGCAATGATGATATCATTGTCTTTGGATAAGAACATTTTCTGTCCTTTTGTGATAGCCAATGAACTAAGAAGCCTCTCAAAATAAGAAGCATTTATATTTATTGCTACAATATATCCTTTTGAATTCTGCTCCGTTATCGTTATTGTGTCATAATAATGTCCTGGAATGTGCCTCCTAAATATATCATTCTTCATTGCGCTCTGTACGTCTGAAATCCATGACTGGTCAGGGGAAGAACCTATATGATATATCTTCATTTGGTTTGTTATATAGGCATTCTTGCTATTAGGGAGATATACATAAATAGACTCGATATAATCTCTAGTGTTAACAATTGCATTCATCTGCTGCGCAATTTGCTTGCATGTCAGAAATTCAACATATGACCCTATATAGCCTTCTATGTCGGATTCAAAAGTCTGCATTAGAGCATAACTGGAAATTGAGGAATCAATTATATTCATTACTTTCGATGTATCGTTGAACAGAAGATTCACGTTTTCTTTAATCAAGTTAAGTGAAGTAGATGTGGAAGACTCAACATTTTTTCTCTCGTTTGGAATCAGAATAAAAGAAAAAGTTGCATAAAGAAGAAGCAGAGGTAGAAGGCTGATTGTGAGAAATTGTATAAATAGTTTTAGAAAATGTTTTCTTATCAGTTTGTCTTGGAATATTTTTTTCATAGTTTATCCTTAAGATATGTTGCAAGGGCTTTCTTGAAAGATGAAATGTCTTGATAGCCAATGGATTCGGCTGCAGCACGTTTGTCGGCACCTTTTTCCATAAGAGTAACTGCTAATGCCATTTTCTTTTCATTAAGAACTTCTGAGAAAGTCTTTCCGGTTTCCTTATGAAATAATATGGATAGATGGTTTGGACTTATCCCCAATTCATTAGCTACTGCTTTTATTGTTGCAGTTGAAATGTTTGAATCAATGTATTTGATTACATAATCAGAAATATGCTCTGCTGTCATTTCCTTTGGTTTAGGTGTAGTTAGGCTAATAATTGCATCCTGGATCTCAGAAACAGAGATAGGTTTAACAAAATATCTTTTGACTCCATAATGCATCGCTTTTATGGCTAGAGAAAACTCACTATAAGCTGAAAGTATGAAAAGGTTTATATTTTTGTTTTTCTCATGGATTGATTTGCAAAATTCCAACCCATCCATTTTTGGCATTTTTATATCTGAGATTATGAGAAATGGATTATCGTAAGGTATTCTATCAAGCGCAGATTCTGCGTCTGCGAATAAAATTGGTCTGTTAAATCCGAGCTTTTCCCAATCAATTAGCGTTGAAAGGCTATCTCTTATATAAGCTTCATCGTCTACGATATACACGTTCATATATGCTTCCTATAATCTGATGGGCTTTGTTTGTAATATGAAAGAAATGCTCGTGTGAAATTATTCGAATTTGCATACCCAAGGGCTTTTGCTATTTCAAAAATCTTTATACCTGTAATATCAAGCATCTCTTTTGCTCTTTCCATTTTTGTCTTGTTTATCAGATTTTGGATGGATTGGTTGTATTCAGCAGTAATCCAATCTTTCAACATTTCTTCTGAAATCTGGAAATGTTCAGAAGCTTCTTTCATGGAAAAGGAAACGACATTTTTCTGAAGGTACTTGTCAAAGGATTTTTTACAAAGACTATCAAGAGCTGAACAATCTTTGTTATCTAATGTTTGGTAAAGAGACTTGAAACACTTAATTATTTCGTCGTATGAAACTGGCTTTACTAAATAATCAAATGCTCCATATTCAATTCCTTTTCGTGCGTATTCAAAATCATCATATGCAGACAAAAGGATTATTGAAACGTCTTTGTTGATTTCCTTTATCCTTCGCGTTAGCTCAAGGCCATCCATGATTGGCATCCTAATATCTGTAAGAATCACATCAATATTCTCTGATGATGCATAAGATAGGGCTTTTAATCCATTTTCGAAGATTGCTTTCACAGAAAAACCCAATTCAGACCATGGAAATAAATCTGCAAGATTAGATCTGATAGCCCATTCATCATCGACTATAATCTATAGTTCCCTGTGAGTTTTTCTAACAACATCAAGAATTTAGAGGAATCTCAACAGGGGGCTTAATCTTAAACTGCTTTGCAATCTGGTTTGCTTTCCTTACGAACTCACAAGTAATAACTCTGT
>CAKQTE010000127.1 GCA_934276485.1 uncultured Spirochaetales bacterium
ATGAAATAGATTATAGTATAAATAACTAGCCTACGCAATATCACAATATTAAACCCATGCCAAATAGACATGGGTCATCACAGAACTTTATGCTCCTATGTATAGTTCATCCGCACAGGTCGAAAAAGTTTGTTAAATTTGCAAATAAAAACAAAAACGAAAAAAATATTCAAAATCAACCATTTTTATTTGCATGAAAAGACATGAAAAAGATAGAAAAGAAAAGGAGCCGAAGCTCCTTGTTTCATAGATTCTGTATATACTCATCTGCAGAATGTGCTGCCATCGCGCCATCACCAGCGGCTGTTACAACCTGCCTGAAAGGAGTGTTTCTAACATCCCCGGATGCAAAAAGTCCAGGACATGATGTTTCCATTTTATCGTTTGTAACAATGTATCCATCCTTTGTTTCAGAGAGTGTGGATACAAGGCTTGAATTTGGAATCGTTCCAACAAGAACAAAGATGCCATCTGTCTTGAGCTCGCTTCCATCAAGGAGAGTTACGGATGTGACTTTATTTCCGTCTCCATTTATGGTCTTGATGTTGTTGGACATTATAGTCTTGATATTCTCAATATTCTTGATTCTATCCTGTAGAACCTTCTGTGCCCTGAATTCATCACGTCTATGAATTACAGTTACATCCTTGCATAGTTTTGCTAGATATATTGCATCAGTAAGCGCTGTATCTCCTCCACCTACAACTATGACGCTTTTCCCTTTGAAGAAAGGTCCATCGCAAGTTGCACAATATGAAACGCCACGCCCTGTGTTTTCTTCTTCGCCTGCAACGCCTAAGTGTCGGTGGGATGCTCCTGTTGCTACAATTATAGCCTTTGATTCAAATTCTCCACTATCTGTCTTTGCAATAAAACCAGTATCGTTTTTCTCAATAGCAGTAACATTTGCGTATTCAAGCTGAACACCAAATTCGTCGCACTGTTTTTCGAATCTCTCTGCTAGCTCATAGCCTGAGATCTCATGAACTCCAGGATAGTTCTCGATTTTATCAATGAACATCAACTGTCCACCAGCGCCCATCCCGTCAAGAATGATCGTATTGTATCCAGCACGTGCTGAATAGCTAGCAGCAGAGAGTCCTGCAGGACCTGCACCGATTATCAAAATGTCACACTTTGTCATGCATAATCCTCCTTTATTTAATTGCTTTCGACTTCGATTCTCTTCAAGAGTGCTTCTTCCGCATCCGAGCGTCTGATATAAACAGGACCTTGTCCGATATCATCAGCACCGATTTCCTCAAGTTGTTTCAGACCTAGTTCTATCATTGCCTTTGATAGGTTCCTTGGAGCTTTGTTATCAATGATGATGTTTAAGCTATCAAGAGATTCCGAGAGCTTTGATGCAAATGATTCTGCATCCGGACCTGTTACAAGAACAGTATCTCCTGCATTCAATACAGGAAGGATATCATCAACATTTCCATCTAGATCACCAAGAAGAACGTTGTTATTCTCAGAGACTCTTAGATAGAATCTTTTCTTTTTTGCATCGATTACAGATATTATCTTTCCAGAGAAGAAATCAACGCTTTTTTCGATAGCTTCCAATGTACCAACAGATACTAGTGGAATATCAAGAGCAGAAGCAAAACCCTTTAGCGTTGCCATTCCAACTCTAAGGCCTGTAAATGACCCTGGTCCTCTTGTGCAAATCAACACATCCAAGTCTTTTAATTCTTTCTTGGCTCTCAATAGTAGGCTCTCAATTTCTAGTAGGAGATCCTCTGAGTGAGAAAAGTTTCCATTAACAAGGCGCTCTTCGTAGCTACTCTCTGTCTTTAGAGCAATTGAAAGAGTAGGTGTTGCTGTGTCAATTGATAGAATATTCATCATCATCCCCCTTCTTTAGTTCAATTGTTCTAGTCTCATCTTCCTCTATTGTGATGTTGATATATATGGTGTCTTCAGGAAGCATTGATTCAATCTTTTCAGACCATTCAACCAATGTAACTCCGTCTGGATATAAGAATTCTTCTCCTCCCATGGATTCGAATTCATCTTCTCCTGATAGTCTATATAGATCTAGGTGATACATTTTCATATCACCTTCATACTCCTGTACAAGTGTAAAGGTAGGGGAGACGATAGCTTCGTTGATTTCCAAAGCCTTTGCAATTCCCTTAGCCATGACAGTTTTTCCAGCTCCAAGAGAGCCGCGAAGGGAAATGACATCTCCCTTCTTTAAGCTGTTTCCTAATCTGATTCCAAATGATTCAGTTTCTTCTGCGTTATTGCTCTTGTAGATCATAATCAATGTTTGCAGCCGCAGCCACAACCTCCATCTTCGTGGTGATGATGCTCATGCTCATGACAGTGGCAGTCGTGAGAATAAGAATCGTCAGATGCAATTTCGTTTAGCTCTTCTATATATCCATCATCATCTGGGTCTAGCTCGGAGTCTTCATCCTTGATAATCTCTTCATGAATCAATTCCCCGATCTTTTCGCCAGTTAGTTTTTCATATTGATCAATCAGCTCCTTAATTACCTGATCGTTACCAGATAGATATCTTGCTTTCTCTAGGTATTCACGAGCTGAATCAAACTCTCCATCCATCAAATACAAGAAAGAAAGATTTGAGAGTATATTCAGATTCTCTGGATCCAAGTCTGCAGCGCTTTCAAGGTAAGTCTTTGCAAGCTCTCTGTTTCCATCCTCTAGCTCACATATTGATAGTTCATTGTAGATCTCGCTATTGGATTCTCCAAGCTTGATGCACTCTAGAAGTGCTTCCTTTGCTTCTTTGTATCGCTTTGCAATTCTTAGAGCCCATCCCTTTAGGAAATAACCATTCCAGATTTTCTTGTTTGCATCGATGAACTTATCAATAATTGGGAGTGCTTTCTCTGGCATTCCTAGCATGATAAAGTCATATGCTTCCTTGATCTCGTTATCATTTTCAAGCTGGAAGTTGATCTGTGAAAGAATCTTCTTCATCTCTTGCTTTTTCTCGCCTTCTGTTGCAACTAGCATATAGCGATCAAGATATTCCTTTGCCTCTTCGAGGTTTCCCATATAAGCTTCAAATGATGAAAGTTCTGCAAGAATGTTCTCATTCTCGCCAAATCTCTTTAGTCCATCCTGAAGTGTACGCTTAGCCAGCAACAGGTAGTTGTCTTCTGCATCGTCATCCTTCCTTTCGCGAGCATCAACAGCCATGAATGAATATAGCGTTGCAAGATTGATGCATGATGCTGATTGAGGGAGTAGGTGATATACAGCAAGAAATAGCTCTTCTGCAAAGTCATAGTCTTTCTGCTGCTCCTTTGCTATTGCTGCTGTATTTAGCTTCTCTGCCAAGCCTGGCTCGAGAGCATTGATAAATGCTTTGTAATATGAGAAATCAGGATGTGCTTCATCATATGCGATGATAGTTAGCATTCCTGATACGATGTTCTCTACCGATACATCCTCTTCTTCCAATTCTTTCTTTCCTGCAGGAGTCTGCACTGGAAGCTTAATATTGGTATCAACAACGAATCCTCCGAGATCTGTCTGGAAATTCTGAGGAACTGAAATGTAGTGTATTTGTCTTAGTTTGTCTTCTTTCATTGAATATAATATAGCAATTATTTTGAAAGAATTAAATAAAACTTCCCCAATTTATTGTACTATAGAGTCTCTGAAACAGGATTCTTTCTAGGTCTACCTCTCTTTTTCTTTGGTGCACTTGGATCAGGAAGAGGCTTGGTTCTCTTTCTTCCTCTCTTCTTAG
>CAKQTE010000128.1 GCA_934276485.1 uncultured Spirochaetales bacterium
CCTACGGCTTTCTTCAGATTCCACCTCGCGATGGACACCCTTGCCTTCAGCTAGCAATAAGCATTGCAACTCTTGCAGAGAACTTTCATCTCCTAGATTAATGGCATACTAGTCGCACCACAAAAAACGCTTTTCTAGAACAAAAGGAAAAGCGTTTTTAATTATAGCCGAACTTATTGTTTATCTTCTTCTCTGACCAAGATCTTAATTCTTCGATACTCAAAGATAAGCATTGAACAAGACACAAGGAAAGTAAAGAAGTCTGCAACTGGACGAGAAAATACTACACCATTAAAACCAAATATTAATTGCAATAATAAGATTACTGGAATGTATACAATTCCAAACTTGCAGCAAATTACAATTGCACTTTTTACAAACTTTCCACATGAAATAAAGAATACATTTGATATCATCGTAATTGCACCAAATGGAATCGCCAACAGATATGCTCTGAGCATTTTTATTCCAAGATTTATACTTTCCATGTTTCCATCAGGATTAAAAGCTCGAATGATTGATTCTGCATTAAAGAATGCAACAGTTGCAAATACGAAGATCAAAGACAAACATACCGTAATTGTAAACTTCAATCCATTAATTACCCTATCGTATCTCTTAGCACCATAACAGTATCCACACATAGGTTGGAATCCCTGTCCAAATCCTGTAATTGTAAATACAATCATGCTACTTATCTTATTAACGACATTTATATTTGCTAGTGCTATATCTCCATAAGATCCCATAATATTATTCATTATTAACTGAGAAGTAATCATCAAGACTGTTTGAAATAAATTAGAACTACCGTTCTTCATTATTTGCTTTATCATTGAAAACTTGAAGATACAGTATTTAAACTTAAGTTTTAGTACTCCTTTGTTTGATTTAATATGAACATAAAGGATAAAGAAACTTAGGATATGAGCTAAAGAAGTTGCTATAGATGCTCCTCTTATACCCATGTCAAATATAAAAATGAAAACATAATCTAAGATTATATTAACAACAGCTCCTATAGCTGCACTTATTGTAGTAAGGAGCACATTTCCTTCCTGTTTGGTTACACCGTCAAGAACAAAGAAACCACTATAAAAAGGAGTTGATAAAACAATCCAAAATACATAACTTCTAGCATAAGGAAGAATGCTATCGGTAGCTCCACACAGTTTGATAATAGGATCTATAAAAATCAAACAAATAACTGCAAAAACAGAACAAACACCAATAGCAACATAAAATGCCGTAGATATGATCGAATTAGCTTCTTCCGACTTTTTTTGTCCAAGTAACCTTGCAGCTAAACTACCAGATCCAATAGCGAACATCATTGCGATTGATTGTATAACAAGCAATATTGGAAAAATAACGCCTGGAGCAGCAATTGCACTAGGCCCCATTCCACTAAGAAAAAAAGTATCTGTAAGGTTATAAACAGATGAAATAACCTGGCTGATTATAGCAGGAATTCCCATTGATAGAATTACTTTAGGGATTGAGCCATAAATCATCCTGTTATATCTGCTCTCGGATTTTACGTCTTGCATGATATAACTCCTTATTATTTGAGTTATTAATTATTTTCAATAACTTTATAAAAGGAGATGCTTATGCATTCTCCTTATTAAATTGTGGATGGAAACAAGCAACAAGATGTCCATTGCCAATATCTTCCAAAGAAGGTCTTTGCTGTTTACATTCTTCTGTACAATATCTACATCTAGGATGAAAAGGACATCCTGCTGGTGTATTTATAGGACTAGGAACCTCTCCTTCCAGAAGAATTCTCTTTCGATCTTTCTCCGCATAATAATCAGTTGTAGGAACTGCAGACAACAAAGCTTGGGTATATGGATGGAAGGCCTTTTTATAAAGATCTCTAGAATCAAGAACTTCTACAAGATGTCCCAAATACATAACACCTATTCTATTTGCAATATGTCGTACAACTGCAAGATCATGAGCAACAAACACATATGTTAATCCAAGCTCTTTTTGCAATCTAATAAACAAGTTTACAATCTGAGCTTGAATAGAAACATCTAATGCAGAGACAGGCTCATCACATACAATTAACTTTGGATTACAGGCCAAAGCCCTTGCAATTCCTAATCGCTGTCTTTGACCTCCTGAAAGTTCATGTGGATATCTAGTAATCATTTCAGGACTGAGATCAACAATCTGTAAAAGCTCGATTACTCTATCTCGAATTTCTGCCTGTGTGTGTGGTTTTCTGTCAGATATTATAGCTTCTTTGACTATAGCAAAGACACTTTGACGGGGGTCCAATGAACCATATGGATCTTGGAAGACCATTTGTAATTCACGCCTATATTTCTTTAACTCATCTTTACCTAACCTTGCTAAATCAACATTCTTATAATAAACATGACCATCTGTTGGATCAAATATACGCAGAATACTTTTTCCACAAGAAGTTTTTCCACATCCAGATTCTCCAACGAGACCAAAAGTTTCACCTTCTTGAACTTCAAAACTTACATCATCAACAGCCTTAACATAATCAGTAGTTTTAGATATAAATCCTTTTCTTACAGGGAAATACATTTTTAGATTTTCAACCTTTAATAAAGGCTGTTTCTTGCTTTCACTCATTTTTCACCATCCTCAAAATCAAGATAGCAAGCAACATAATGCTCATCAGAACCTTCAATCTTATGAAGTTCTGGATAACACCTATTCTGGCATGAATCTGTTGCATAAGGACATCTAGGGAAGAAAGTACAATGATTAGGAAGATTTATCAGTGAAGGTGGAGCTCCTTTAATAGGAACCAGCTCAACGCCATCTTCCTCCTCTAACTTAGGTACAGACTTTAACAAACCTTTAGTGTAAGGATGTCTAGGATTAACAATAATATCCTCGGTCTTACCACTTTCAATAACTTTTCCTGCATACATAACATAAATTCTTTCAGCATGCCTAGTAACAAGTCCTAAGTTATGAGTAACAATAATCAAGGATGTATGTTTTTCCTTAACAAGACGCTGCAACAACTCCATTACCTGAGCTTGAATTGTAACATCAAGTGCTGTCGTTGGTTCATCTGCAACAATCAATTTTGCATTGCAAGCAACCGCAATAGCAATAAGAATTCTTTGTCGCATTCCTCCTGATAGTTCAAACGGATAGTTATTCATTCTACTTTCCGGATCAGGAATTGCCACATCTTTTAACGCCTCAATTGCTAGCTTATGAGCTTCTTTTTTAGAGCATTTCTTATGCTTTCTAATAACCTCAATAAGCTGATTTCCAATTGTATAAACAGGATTTAAAGCTGTCATTGGTTCCTGAAAGATAAAAGCAATACCCTCTCCCCTTATAGCTTGCATTTCTTTACTATCTCTAGGATATTCAGCAATATTCTTCCCATCGAACCAAACTTCTCCACTTTTAATTTTTCCAGGTGGCATCTGTATTAATTTTACAAGAGACATTTGTGTAACAGATTTACCACAACCAGATTCACCAACAATTGCTACAATTTCATCTCTGTTAACATGATAAGAAATACCATCAACAGCTTTGACTTCTCCTGCAACTGTAAAAAATGAAGTATGTAGATCCTTTACATCTAATACTCTTTCATTGTTACTCATATTTTTCCTCTAAGTTTTGGATCTAAAGCATCTCTTAAGCCATCTCCTACAATGTTCAGGCAAATAATGACAAGCATCAAAGCTAAACCAGGAACTATAGCCAATATTGGATGAAACATTAAATAGTTATATCCTTCTGAAACCATTGTTCCCCAAGCTGGAGTTGGTGGAATAATTCCAATACCAAGATAAGCGAGTCCTGATTCGATCATAATTGCAGTACCAACACTACCTGTAAACATTACTATTATCGTAGGAAGAACATTTGGAAGCAGATGTTTATACATTATTTCAAGCTTATTCTGACCAACTAGTTCTGCTGCAACAACATAATCGTTTTCTCTAAGAGAAAGAACCTGTCCATATAACATTCTTATATATCCAGGAAGAGTTGTAATACCAATCATTATGCTTACAGAGAGAATTGAGCCTCCAAAAATTGAAACAAGGCACATCGTAAGAATAAGTCCTGGTATTGAAAGTTGAGCATCTACAAGACGCATAATGCATCCACTTACAAAAGGTTTGCTATAACCTGCAATAAGACCAAGAAATGAGCCAATAACCAAAGCAACCAAACTTGATAGCAATCCTGTACAAAGAGAAATTCTTGCACCATACATTGTTCTAGTTAAGAGATCCCTGCCAAGATTATCTGTTCCTAAAAGATGTTTTGCACTTGGTCCCTGAAGAGCTTCTGCCAACGATTGTTCATATGGAGAATATGGAGTCAAAAGAGGACAGAAAACAGCTACAAAAATAAAGAGAATGAGAATTACAAAACAAATCTTAGATAAGAATCCTCGGCCAAAGAAAACTCTAAAGAATTGTTTGCGCGATTGAATCCTTCGTTTCTTCTCTTCAAGTTTCAACATCTCATCTATTGATAGTTCTTGATTTTGGTTCATATTATCTCCTACTCAATCGAATTCGAGGATCAACAAGTCCATAAGCGATATCTACAATAAGATTTGCAAAAACTGTAAATAATGAAATCAACAATGTACAATTTTGAACAATCATATAATCTCTGTTGTTCAAAGCAGTTGTAAGTAATGTTCCAATTCCTGCTATATTGAATATCTGCTCGACTAATAATGAACCACCAATTACTACTCTAACCTGAAGTCCTACAACAGAAATAACTGGAATCAATGCATTTTTTAATGCATGTTTGTAAGTAACACTTCCTTCTGACAGTCCATTAGCTCTTGCTGTACGGATATAGTCCTGATTAATTGAATCAAGCATATTGGTTCGAGTCTGTCTACTTAGTCTTGCCGACATTCCGCCTGCCATACATATAACAGGTAATATTGCATGCCACAAATATTGTCCAAAATCTTTACTGGGGGCGACATACCCCTGAATCGGGAATACACCAAGGCCTATAGCAAACACTAATATTAGAATCATTCCTAGCCAAAATACTGGGATTCCCATCAGAACAGTCATGAGAAATGTCAGAATCTGATCTATTACTTTACCTCTTTTGACTGCACATAATACTCCAACAAGGATTCCTATTGGGACGCCAACTAATAGAGAAAATACTCCGATGTTTACTGTTCTAGGGAGCCTCTCTTTTATGAGTTCCGCAACAGGTCTCTTGTATATAATAGAGTCTCCGAGATCACCCTTGATTAAATTCTTAATCCAAAGAAAATATTGTTCTGGTATTGGTTTATCCAGATTCATTTCTTCTCTCAAAGCTTGAACATCATCTTCCGATGCTTCAAACCCCAATGCAAGTCTTGCAGGATCTCCAGGCAAAAAATGCATCAAAGAGAAAGCAAATAATGAAACAAGAAAGACAACCAAAAGCGAAATTAGAATTCTTTTTATAATATAACTCGCCATGAAAGCACCTCAATCAAAGGCATGCCATAATACAGGCATGCCCGTCTTCATAATGAAGAATCACTTCTTCCATGTTTCCCAAACATCATATCTGAGATTCTGGAGTTCACAATAATGACAATCTTGAAGAACATCTCGCTGGAAAGATACAGCTCTTGTTCCAAACAGAACTTTAACAATGCACTGTTCATCAAACACGACATCCGCAACTTTCTTTGTTGTTGCAATCAATTCATCTGTTGTCTTTGCTTTTGTAATGGATGTTGTAATCTTGTGTAGATCATCATCTATAACGAATGAATTTGTTCCAAGTCCTGATCCTTCATAGTTATAGAATGTTGAAGAATACTGTGATGCAGCACCTGCTTCAGCACCCATCATATGAAGGAACATACCTTCATTCCATCCACCAATATAATTGACGAAAGCAGCACCTTCAATTGGTCTAATAGTTACTTTAATACCTACTTTTTCCAACTGGTTTGCAATTACCTGACAAGTTGTCATTGCAAGAGACTGAGAACTACATGTAATAGTTGTTTCAAAACCGTTTGGGTAACCAGCCTCTACAAGAAGAGCTTTTGCTTTTTCTAGGTTGTATTCTTGAGGAAGGGCATCTTCGTTATAGAAAGGTGTACCAGGGAGAGCCCACTGATTGGTTTTCTTTGCATATCCAAAAGTAATTGTATCAATCAAAGAATCAACATCAAGAGCATGTGATACAGCCTTTCTTACTCTTACATCAGCAAAAGGATCATTACCTCTCATGTGGAAACAAAGAGTGTAATAGTTTGTAGGCAATTCTGCTGCTTTTGATGTAATTCCTTTGTAAGACTTCATTTGCTGTGCAAGGCTAAAGTTCTCTGTTGTCATAGCATCAATCTGACCAGCATTTAGAGCTGTTGCTGCAACAAGCTCTTGTTGATATGTAATAAGATCTAGACCATCTAGATATACGTGTCCCTGCCAATAATCAGGGTTTCTATCTAAAATCCAACTTACATCAGCATTATATTCTGCTTCCTTAAAAGGACCAGTTCCAATTGGATGGGTCTTCAACCAATCTAAGCCATGCTCATCAAAAGCTTTCTTTGATGCTACAAGTACTGTTCTACAAAGAGAATAATCAAACAAAGAATCCCATTCTTTAAAATGACAAACAACAGTCATATTATCTGTACATTCTGAGTAATCATAGTATTTGAAGAATGAACCTTTCAAAATTCCATTTTCTCTATAGAAATCAAGATTCCACTTAATTACTTCTGCATTCAAATCACTACCATCATGGAACTTGACTCCAGGACGAACCTTAATTGTCCATGTTAGATTATCAGGATCAGGAATCATGCTTTCAGCAAGAAATGCTTCAGGAGTACCATCAGCGCCATATCTCATAATAGGCTCATAAATAATTTGGAACGAAGCTACTCCCATGATACCTCTAATATCATACCAAGCCCTTGATTTTGGTGCTTTTGCAGAAATAACCATCCTACCACCATCTACAGGTACATTATTTGTTGCTGATGCTGTTGAAGACTCCTTTTCTCCATTAGCAAACAACGACAAAGACAATAGCATAACCAATAAGACTGCTAAGATTTTTCTCATGTTATCCTCCGTTTGTTTTTCTAATGCATCCTAATCCCATTAACTAAGTGGATGCTTTAGATTTTTCCAATATTCCTCTTCTTTTTTATAAAGAAGGTTATCAAAATCTGGACATGTAAATACTTTTTTCTCCTTTTCTGCAAGTCCAAGATTATAATTATCAATTGCAATAGTATTCTTAGCTGAAACAAAACCATGAGCAGCTGTCCTCATCGCATAATTAGATCCTTTTGTCATACAATGAGCAGTTACATAATTAAATCCCAGCTTTTCAATATCTCTCAACTCAACATCTGGGATTCCCCCTGGTGCCATTACATCAGGCCACATTTTCCATCCCTTAACGTATTTTGCCACATATTCAGCATCTTCCATGTTTCTCAGTCCAATGATTACTGTCATCTCAGCACCTAGTTCTTCAGCTCTCACACAGCGCTCAATTGCTTCATCCAAACCATATTGCAATGCTGCCTCTGTTCTTGCAATTACCATACAATCGGAACCAACACAAGCATCCAATCCAGCTCGGATTTTTGCAAGAAAAGTGTCTCTAGGCACTACTGCATGCTCTATTTGACCAAAAGGCACACCGCCTCTCAATTGCTGAGAAAATCTGTTATATCCCCTAGTGCCAGTTGTGTCATCTAGGGTTAGAGACATTGCCCCAGCTTTTACCAACCTTCTTGTTGTGTTGTATGCATGCAATGCTGTTGCACCATATCCATTATCTGAATCTACACAACAAGGAAGATTACTAGCTCTGCATATGTTTTCAGTAATTCTGACAAGGTCATCAGCTGTAATCAAACCAATATCAAGAGTTGCACAATTGTTAGAGATAAGACCTCCTGACAACATAGTTGCCTCAAAGCCAGAAGCTTCTGCACACTTAGCACTCATTACATCCCAGATAGTTGGAGCGAATATTTGTTTTTTTGAAACAAGTTCTCTTAGCGACTTTCTTTCCATTCTTGTATCCTCCATCACTTATTTTCCCCAGGGAGATCCTTCCAAAAATCCGGTTCTCTTGATACGTACCTGTCTGGACGAGGAGTAAATTTTTTAGGAACCATTCCAAGAACTCCTTGAACCATATCTTCTTTTTTCATACCAAGCATGTGAGTATCATGATATATTAAGCTCTTTTCGTTATAAGCATGTTTACCAAAATCAATCATTCCAGCGATTGCTGCTTTTTCAAGAATGTGTGCTGTAACAAGTTTATAATTCAATTCTTCTAATTCAAGAACTTCAACTTCCGATATGCCATCATGAGAAGTAAGACAATCCCACATTTTGATTCCACTCACCTTTGATGCAAATAAACGTGCTTCTTCAATCGACGAGAGGCCTCTAATACATGTAACAGGTATTCCTAATTCTGTTGCTAACTGACATCTTGTAATTGCTTCTTCTAGCCCGTAGAATGCAAGTGCGTTAGTTCTAGCAACAATAGTAAACTTTGGTCCGAATTCCTTTGATGCTTCAATTGCAGCTTTTAACTTTGCAAGCCAAATACGCCTTTCTACAGGAATATCTTTCATTGTTCCATCAAGTCGAATGGAACCATCATCTTTTTTATTTGATTTCCAATCTGTAGAATCATCAATAATTACAGCATCAGCACCTGCTTTTATTAAACGTTCACATGTTCTATAAGCGTGAACAGGAGTTTCCCCATAACAATCTCTTGCTTCAACGCAAAGGCAAATATCAATATTCCCCTTAATATAATCTGTAGCTCTAACCATATCATCTGCAGTTAATAGTCCGCAATCTGGATATCCTACAGCCCATCTAGATACTGACGCTTCAGAGACAACTGCAACTTCAGCTCCACCTGTTTTGGCACTTGCACAAGACATATTATCCCAAACATATGGTGCCATAATCTGATCTTTTTTTAACTTATCCAAAAGATTGAGCATAAGTACCTCCTTTTAACGAACTTTATGCTTTTTCTTGCCTATTCTTATCTTCCATAGCGTGAATTGCCAATGTTACAAACCTATGAAAAGGAACATCAATCGACAATGATTCAGCTGCATCTACTACACTTCCGCTGATGGTATCAACTTCACATCTTCTACCATCCCTCAAGTCTGCATAAATAGATGTGTATCCATTAGGAGCACCAATTAGAACTTTTTCAACATCATCAATTACTTCATCCAACTTAAAATCCAAACCAAGACCATTTGCAACAGTTACAGCTTCACGAGCAAGCTCTCGCATCAATTTGTTTGCATTTGGAGAATCATGGATAAAGCCTAGTGGAACTTGGAGTAAACCTGTCAAACTGCTTGCAGCTGTATTGGTAAACAACTTCTTCCATATTTGATACTGCACGTTATCAGCAATTTGACATTCAATACCGCAGGATGTCATATTTTCAGCGAGATCTGTAATGAATTCATTATTTTTATCTAATAGGCTGATAGAAGAAATTCCACTTCCACCATGATTGATGACACCTATTTCAAGTATTGAACTATTGTGCTGAGTAGATCCAATAATTACATGTTGTTTGTCTTGGAACTTCAAAAGCTTGCTTTCGTGTCCTGCTCCATTTTGCAAAGTCATCAAATATGTATCTTTACCAATTAGATTCTTGTTTGTTTCCAATGCCTGGATTGTAAACATTGATTTAACAAAAACAATCACAAGATCCATTTTTGGAAGATTCTTAGTATCGAGATAAGCATGTAGATGGAAAGTATTTGAAGAACCATCTTTTTCTACAACCACAACTCCATTTTTTTGAACATGCTCTACAACCTTGTCGATGACATCAACAAGGTATATCTCATTGTTCTTAGCTAGATAGCTTCCAAACAATAATCCCATTGCACCAGCACCTAGAATTGCAATTCTCATAGAGATCTTCCTTTTTCATTCTCGTTTGCAACTTTGTTTCATTGATTTCTGAATTCGATTGCAACTTCTGAACTAACCACACTCTATCATTGTTTCTGAAAGCCCGCAACTTTTATTTTTATTTATTTAAAATGAAAGATTTTAGCCATATTTTAGCACTTTAGCATTATGTCAATGATAAGCATTTGTGAAATAATCTTGCAATCGAATTCAATTTTTGTTGACAAACAGCACAATCTGGATTGAAGATTATTTTTAGTACCAATAATATTTGCCAATATTGACCTATACTAGGTTCCTAACCCAAATCTTTTTCTTAACCAATATAAAGCCAAGGATACATTTGATAATATCTCCTGCTTGTACAGATAGGTAGATTCCTACAACACTAGCTGAAGTAAACCTGCTGACAATATAAGCAATAGGAACACCTACAAGCCACAAGAACGCAGAATCAAAGAGAATAGTAATCCAAACCTTTCCTCCTGAGCGCAATGTGTAATAGGAGGCATTCTTGAATGCAAACATAGGAAGACACATCGCATGAGCAAGAATCATATGCCTTGCGATCATTCTAGCGCCATCTGTTGTGTTATATAGTCGAGGGAATACAGGAGAAAGAAGAGCAAGCATCATACCTGTAAGGACACCTACCAATACAGAGAATGTAATAAGCTTTCCATCTGTATCAATAGCTTCTTCTGTCTTTCCAGCTCCCAACAACTGTCCAATTATGATAGCAATTGCACTTCCAACAGACAGGAATGCTACATTGAAGAGATTTGCGATTGTTGAGAAGATATTGCATCCTGCAATTGCATTCAAACCACGAGTTGAATAGCATTGCATCAACATAGTCTCTCCTAGAGACCATAGTGTTTCATTAAGAATCAAAGGAGCTGCAGAAGAAAGAATTCGTAAGAGCACCTTTCTCTTGATATGCATTGTCTTCCATACGCCCTCTAGGTATGCATACTTGTCTTTTCTCTTATGAGCAACGCCAATTACCAGAGACATCTCTACATATCGTGAGATTACAGTTGCAATAGCAGCGCCTTCGCAGCCAAGAGATGGAAATCCAAAGTTTCCAAAGATCAATATATAGTTTAGAACCAAGTTTGCAACAATAGCAGCAATACCAGCCTTCATCGGCAGAATTGTCTCTCCGCACTCCCTTAGTGTAGATGCATAGGACTGTGTAAGCATGAAGCCAGGCAAGCCCCATACCATGATCCTAAGGTAGCTATATGAATGGAACAATGCTGCATCCATATCGCCACCATTGCTTTCCCCTGTAAGGAACAATGAAATAAGATTCTCGCCATAGTACAAGAAGATAAATGAAGAAAGAAGAGTTAGAAGAGAGCCAAAGATAATCTTGAATCTCAAGGTTGTTCGTACACCCTCAAAATCTCTCTTTCCATAGTATTGAGAGCCAAAGATTCCAGCCCCGCTTTCAGTACCAAACATACAAAGGTTGAATACAAAGATAAGCTGGTTGGCAATACTAACCCCACTCATCTCCTCTGTACCGATTCTTCCAACCATCAGGTTATCCAAAAGGTTAACAAAGTTTGTAAAACCATTTTGAACCATAATTGGAAGTGCTATCGCAAACACCATTGCATAGAAGGCTCTATCACCTATTAATTTCTTCTTATTCACAACACTAAAACCCTATTATCTGTCGATATCGCACCGAAACAAATGAAGCAATCACAAGATTATGCTATCTTCTTACCTTGCTTTTCTAAACGCCCAAAGATCCTTATCAAGCACACAAGAGCAATAATACTCATCAAGATCTCTGCAACACACTGTGAATATGCCAAACCATATAAAGGGAAGAAATGATTGAGAATCAAGATTGCAGGAATCTCGAATACAATCTTTCTCAGAACTGCAAACAAAAGTGAATACAAGCCCTTTCCTGTTGCCTGGAATACACCAACTGCAACAAAGTCCAAGAATACAAAAGGAAGTCCTAGACAGAATCCTCTCAAAAATGATGTTCCATAAGATACGATCTCTGGCTTCTTCATGAACATTGAAACCAAGAAAGGAGCTGCTAGATAGTAAATAAGGCTTGCACAAACAAGGCAGGATGCACAGACCTTGGCAGTACACTTTACTGTATTCTTCATTCTTGAATAGTTGCCAGCTGCAAAACAATATCCAACAAGAGGCATTATTCCATGTGTAAAGCCCATAGCAATGTTGATAGGAACATGATTCAAGCGTTGTGCAATTCCCATTGATGCAACAGCATCTGCCCCATAAGTTGATGTAATATTGTTCAAAAGTGTCATTCCTGTAACATTCAACAGATTCTGGATTGCAGCAGGAATGCCAACTGCAAATACTCCTAATATTATGGCTTTCTTCAATACAAAGTACTTTGGATTGATAGTTACATATGTGTTTCCACGTTTAACAAGAATAAAGACAGCGAAATACAGTACAGAGAATGTATTGGACAACAGTGTTGCAAGAGCTGCACCCTCAGCACCCATTCCCAAGAATTGTGGAAGCACGAAAAAAGGATCCAGGATGATGTTCAATACGCATCCACTCATTGTTCCAATGCTTGCATTCAAGCTAGAGCCTTCTGCTCTAACTAGGTATGCCAAAACAACATTCAGGATTGCAGGACACGCTCCTAAGACAACAGTCCATCGCATATATGCTTCCGTAGCTGCCCATGTAACATCAGTGGCACCTATAAGCGTCAATAGCTCTTTGTTGAAGATCAAGCTCAAGGCTCCGAACAAAAGTCCAAAGAACAACGAGCAATAGATTCCGAATGCAGAACTTTGATAAGCAGTCTTATAGTCCTTTCGTCCAAGAGCTCTACTGATCATGGACGAAGAGCCAACGCCAAATAGGTTATTAACTGCATTGAAGGCCAACAAGACAGGAGCTGCTAGTGTTACAGCAGCGTTTTGCACACTATCATTCATCATGCCAACATAGAAAGTGTCAGCAAGAGAATAGATGATCATAACAAGAGAAGAAAGTACTGTAGGAATACTTAACTTCAACACAGCTTTAGGTATGCTTTCTGTTTCAAATAGGGCGATTCTGTCTTGGGTCATAATACTATATCTAGCATCTTATTCAATTAATGGGAACCACCATAACGCAAAAGAAAAACCTGAGACTCTCGCCCCAGGTTAGACAATTTGAAGAAATGTATTATTCTCAAGCAGCTTTCTTATCGCTTGACTTGAAATCAAGTCTTAGAGAGTCAAGGTTTCTATATGCTGCAGCAACTGCTGAATATAGAGCAAGACCAAGAACTGCACCCACTCCACCCTGTAGAGCGTTAGGGCCTACTTCTGTCAAAGCTTCTGGGAATGTTGTTAAGAACAAACCAGTTAGAGCAAAGTATCCTAGAGATACAACTGCTGTAGCAATAACACCAGCAACTATCTTTCTCCAGATAGCATCATTGGTTCCACGAACCAATAGACCAATCAAAAGACCTTCAAGACCATGAACTACAAATGAAATTACTGCCCATTGTGGATATCCTCCAATGAGATCAGCAAACGCAGTTCCAAGTCCTCCTGCAATAAGTCCTACAATTGGGCCGAATGCGAAAGAGACAAAAGTAACAGCGACATCACAAAGTGAAAGGTAGCCACCTGTAGGAGTTGGTACTCTTACAGCGATAGTAAATACAGCTACAACGGCAATTGAGATAGCAAGCATTGCAATCTTCAAAGCTTTCTTGTCTTTCATTTTCTTATTCCTCCTTATCAGAATAACAAAGCGAACGCCAAAGGAAGCATAACACTTAACAGTAACTGTAACAATAGTAGTGAACGGAAGGTCATCTTTTTCATTGCTTTACGCTCTTTTGAACCAAAACCACGCTCTTCGAGAGCCGCTGCAGTTTCAGGAATCATCTTTATAGCTGCAACAGTAAGTGCTGTGATTGTAGGCATCACAGGATATCCCCTCTTACCTTCCTTCAATCTTAGTGACATCGATAGCCTGATGTCTTCATATAACGATCCTAGATATGGGATGTATCTAAGGACCAATGAAAGCATCAACGCAACATTATATGGTAGTTTATACCACTCTAAAGCTTGTATGATCTTCTCGGACTGTTCTGTCTCAATCAAAAGCATGAATGCATATGAAATTGCAATAAAACGCATCGATACTTTATATGCAGTCCATAATCCTTCTTTTGTAAGGAGTTTGAACGTACCTATATACAATAGCCCTTCGCCTGCTCTACTTTGCAAAGGCGAGAGAAGAAACAGGAAGAACAATATCGGTGCCAGACGCTTAAAGCCCAGCCAAGTTTCCTTCACGCCTACAGAAAGAAGAGAGAGGGAAATGAATCCAAAGCCTATCAGCAAAAGTCCATACCAAGAGGTGACAAAGAACGATGCAAAGGAAGACGCCAATGTAAATAAAAGCTTTGCCCTGATATCAAGCTTATGATAGAACGATGTGCCATAGATATACATGTTTATTTGCATATTGTTCCATCCTTTATATAGTAGCGCCCAAATGGAAGAAGAGATGCAAACTTCTCATCATGCGTAATGATGATCAAACCTCTGTTTTTCTTCATATACGAAGATACTACTTTCAATGAATCCTCATAGCTCATCGCACTATCAAGCTCATCAAGAATTGCATAGTCTCTATCCAGTAGATAGAAAACTGCAGCTTGAACAAGCTTCGCCTTTCCATAAGATAGCTCTGATACATACCAAGACTTATCTAGAGAGAAAAGCTCAAGAGCATTCTCTATATCACCGGTAGATGCATCTGTACTCTTTAACTCATCATATACAGTTGGCAAAAACAATTGTTCAAATGGATTCTGCATCAAATATGCTATCTTTACACGTCTTGTTCTATCGCTTAAAGAATTACCATTTAGCTTTACCTCTCCACGGTCTTGATTCAATAAGCCACAGAGAATCTTGGAAAATGTACTCTTTCCGCAACCATTTTCTCCCATCAATACCACGCATTCGCCCTTATGGATTGAAAATGATGGGATATCTATACAGAAAGGCTTTTCGTCCAGAATGGATCTATGCTTTCGTGTGATATGAATTCCTTCTACAGATAAGCATTCATCTTCGATATTGCCCCTCTGTTCTAGAGGATGTACTTCTTCTTTCGTATATTCCTCTATCTTTCCATTCTTGATCGTTAGAACCCTATCATAAAGAGAGTCGTATTCCGGTAGTGCGTGAGAGCCAAGTAATAGTATTGTCTTACCACTTTTCTTAACTATCTCAGCCAGTCGCGCTCTCCATCTAGGAGAAAGCTCATCAAACGACTCATCCAGAACCAATACCTCCGGAGATACTGAGAAGAGAATTGCACTCATCAGTCTTCTCTTTTCTCCGCCAGAAAGTTCTGTTGTCGATACGTTCCTATACTTTTCGAGTTCAAAAAGAGAGAGAGTATCATCAACTTTCCTTTCTATCTCATCCTCTTCCAGACCTAGATTCTCAAAAGGAAACTCCAGCTCGGATTTTACAGTTGAAAAGAGAATCATCTCATCTGTGTTTTGACTTATTCTACCAACAAGCCTCTGTCTTTCCTGAATATCAAGATCAAGGATTTCTATACCATTTATAGTAATGGACCCGGAGATATCGCCCCCGGTGTATTTAGGAGCACCTCCTGTCAAAATACGTGCAAGCGTTGTCTTTCCACTTCCGGGAGGAGCAAGGATTAAGACAATTTCACCCTTGTTGACAGATAAAGACAACGAGGAGAATATATCCTCCTCGCCATCTGTGTATCGAAAAGATAGGTCTTTTATCTCAAGCATTTATTTCTTCTTTTTAGGGAAAGATGGAAGAAGTGCATATGCCTTCTTGATCTCATCTTCTACTCTTTGAGGGAGAGCCCTGATCTCTTCATCCGTCAGTGTTGCAGTATCGATAGCAGGAAGAATCTGCACGTAAACAGGAACAATACCAAAGTAATGGGCATCTTCAAGAGCCTGTCTTGTGTTCTTGATTACAACAGGAACAACCTTACACTTTGATCTGGTTGCAATCTTAAAGGATCCAGCCTTAAACTCTCCAATCTCTCCTGTCTTGGATCTTGTACCTTCAGGGAAGATCATCATAGGATGACCGTTCTTGACGTTTTCAACACCCTTTCCAATTGCTTTTATGGCATCTCTAGGATTGGCCCTATCGATCTTAACACAATGGATTAGCCACATAAGTGCATTGATAACAGGAATCTTGAAAGCTTCTTTCTTTGCAATGGAGCCTGGCCAACGATTTGTATAGAACACAGCAGGAATATCCAAAGCAGAGTTATGGTTTGGAATTACACAATAGCTAGAGCCACGAGGAGGAAGATTCTCCTTGCCGATGACCTTAACCTTTGCTCCCAAGAACAACATTACCCACCATACAACAGGCTGTAAGATAGCTGTTGGAACGATATCACCAAGCTTTTTCAGCCTCAATGCTCTAAGGATGATCCCAACTAGGAATGCAACAATGCCAAATACAACAATGACTGGGATAATGAATATAACACCAATCAACAATCTGAAAAACTTAATTACTTTCTTCATCTTTCAAACCTTCTTACTTTGCAAAGTAGAGTCTATAGTATGCACCCTTTTTAGCCAATAGTTCTTCGTGTGTTCCCTGCTCTATGACCTTGCCCTTGTCCATTACATATATGATATCACTATCGATGATAGTAGATAATCTATGAGCAATGACTATGCTTGTTCTTCCCTTTGAGAGAGCTTGGAATGCACCTTGGATGATTGATTCAGATTCAGTATCAAGAGAGCTTGTTGCTTCATCGAAGATCAAAATAGGAGGATTTTTTAAGAACACCCTTGCAATTGATAGCCTTTGCTTTTGTCCTCCGGAAAGGCGCGTTCCTCTTTCACCAACTTCTGTATTCAAGCCATCAGGAAGAGATGCGACAAACTCATCTAGGTGCGCATTCTTCAATGCATCCCACATCTCTTCTTCTGTTGCATCTGCTCTACCATATCTGAGGTTTTCCTTTATAGATGCATCAAACAAGAATACATTTTGCTGTACAAAGCCCAACGCATTATGAAGGGACTTCTGTGTTACATCCTTTATATCAACGCCATCGATTGTGATAGATCCACCATCACGCTCATAAAAGCGTGCAAGAAGAGATACTGTTGTGGACTTTCCTGCACCACTTTCGCCTACAATTGCAACCTTCTTACCTCCAGGAATCTCCATATTAAGATCCTTGAGAACAATCTCCCTACCATCTTGTGTGTAGCTGAAATCGACATTCTTGAATGAGATATCACCATGCTTTACAACAAGTGTCTTTGCATCTGGCTCATCCTTGATATCTGGCTTAATGTCCATAATCTCAGTAAAGCGCTCGAATGATGCAGCGCCTTGTGTAAATTGCTCGGTGAAGTTAATGAGTCTATCAATTGGAGGAAGAACAATGGAAACGTACAGCAAGAATGCAACCAGGTCAGATACTGGTATGATGCCACGAGCAATCAACACTAGTCCTCCTGCAATTGTAATAAAGTAGTAGAACTGTCTCATGAAGTTGATTCCAGCATGGTAGGAAGCCATCTGTTGATACATTTGCTCACGACTGGTCTTTAGTTTTGAGTTTGATGCATCGAACTTCTTTTCCTGGAACTTCTCCTGCGAGTAGCTCTTGACTTCCCTGATGCCCTGTATTGAGTTCTCTGCAGCAACATTCACATCTGCAATTGTCTTTCTGATCTTTCTATTTGATGCCTTAAGGCGTCTGTTGAAGACAATTCCATAGCATAGCATTACAGGAAGAGGAATCAATGTAACAAGCGCAAGTTGCCATGAGAAGATAAACATCAATACATATGCACCGATAATTGTAATTATTGATATAACAACATCTTCTGGTCCATGATGTGCAACCTCTGCAATATTAAATAGGTCGTTTGTGATTCTGCTCATAATGGTACCGGTCTTGGTCTTGTCAAAATACGAGAATGATAGACTTTGAAGATGAGAAAACAAGTCTTTTCTCATATCATTCTCGATCCAAACACCAAGATAATGGCCCCACTTGATTCTGATATATGTAAACAATGACTCTAGGCCATAGAGAAAAAGAATCACTGCAAACAAGATTGTTATAAGTGTATAGTTTCGATCTCCTGCGCCAATCATGTTCATGATATAGCGAACAATTGCAGGAACAAAGACAGTTAGCACGGAAGACAAGAATGCAACAGCCATATCGAGTGCAAACCAAAACTTATAGTTCTTGTAATATGAAAAGAATCTCTTAAGTTGATTCATACCTACTTTCTCCTAGTAAAGAATGCCTTGATGCGAGCGAGGATGCCAAGATGCATTGGCTCTTCTTTCTCGACTTTCTTTGTTTCAACTATTTTCTTGTCACTTTTCTTGACGTTGTTTCCACCATAAGCTTTCTTATAGTAGTTCATTCTGTCATCAAGACTCATCTCAGATAGCTTCTTGAAATCTGTATTCTTCTTTTTGTTTTGAGCGTTCTGGGCTCTAGCCTTGCTCTTATTTGAATTAGGCTTTCTAGCGCCCGCCTTACCACCCAGCTTCTTTCCACCTTTGTAAGAAGATGCCTTGGCCCCTGTTTTTCCCTTATAGGAAGATTTAGGACTGCGATAAGTGTAGCCTGCACTCTTATCTTCTACTTCCTCAAGTCCGCACTCATCTGCCCATAGTACAGGAATCTTCATCTGGATGTAGTTCTCGATAGCTTCCAAACCATAGATATACTCTTCGCAAGCAAGAGTAATTGCCTTTCCACTCTTTCCTGCTCTAGCTGTTCTTCCAATTCTATGGACATAGTTCTCAAAGTCCTCAGGAATGTCGTAGTTTACAACAAGCTCCAAGTCATCGATCTGCAACCCTCTTGCAGCAACATCTGTTGCAACCAAAAAATGAAGCTTTCCTTCTTTCATTCTCTCTAATGTCTGCAAGCGCTTCGATTGTGCCATATCGCCCATCAAATACTCTGCTTTATAACCATTCATGCTAAGGCGTTTTGCAACTTCAACTGCCTTGTCTTTTGTATTTGTGAATATCAAGCAGCTTTCTGGGTTGATCTTCTTCAATATTGATAGCAAAAGAGGGAATTTCTCTTCTTTTGTTACATGAAATAGCTCTTGAGTGATCTTCTTGACTGTGATCTCTTCTGGTTGGACTTCGATCTCTGCTGGCTCATTCATGTAGCTCCATGCTAGGTTTCTAACCTTTGTTGAGAGAGTTGCAGAAAACAGCATTGTCTGTCTTTCCTTTGGCTCTCTCATCAACGAGAACATTAGCTGTACATCTGGATAGAATCCCATATCAAACATTCTGTCAGCCTCATCCAAAACTACGATATCGAACTGTCTGAAATCGACCTTGTGGCTCTTTGCATAATCAATGAGTCTTCCTGGGGTTCCTACATATAGATCCACTCCATCTCTGATTATCTCATCTTGCTCTTTGTAACCAACGCCACCATAGAAGCAACCTACGCAATAATTCTCGATGCCACAAGAAAGAAGCTTTGCATCTTCCTCGATCTGAACAGCAAGCTCACGAGTTGGAGCGATTACAAGTGCCTTTGATTTCTTTCCACTTTGGATATAGTGCTGAAGGATAGTAATCAAGAAAACAGCGGTCTTACCGCTACCAGTCTTTGACTGTACCATTACATCTTGCTCTCTCAAGCTTATTGGCAAGACTTTTTCTTGCACCATAGTGCAATCTACAAAACCAGCTTTATCAATGCCGGTCAAAACCTCTGAAGAGAGGTTCATCTCTAGAAATTTCATAAATTATATATATTCCTTAAGTATTGGGTATTCTAATCAATCAACTATACGATATGGATTCTTTGAAGATTTGTCTATTGAAGAAAAAGACTTGAGGAACGAAAGATAAGACATTCCTGCAAGTCTTTATTTATTTTTCCTTAATCGAATTCCCACTTTCTCACTAGCGCGCTTATCTTGAGAATAAGAGAATGCTTCTTTTGCGAAACCTCACGCCCATCGATAGCCGCAATTGGCATTGCTGCCATTGATGTAGATGAGATGAATACGCCATCGTATGTGTAGACGTCTTCTGCTTTAGGACACTCAAATACAACATCCATTCCAAGCTCTTTGGCAGCTCTCAAAACAGACATCCTGGTTATCCCTGATAGAACATCCTCGTCTCCTGCTGTATATAATGTGTTGCCCTTGATAGCATAGAAGTTGGATCTTGTGCCTTCTGTAATGCATCCATTTCTATTTACAAGCAGGGCTTCAAAGCAACCGATGCTTTTTGCACTTTCGAGTGCAATGTAGCTCATGAGCAAGTTTGATGTCTTTGCATAAGGAAGAAATCTCTCTCCATGGTATGTAGTACATGTAATTCCATTCTCGTAGTAGCTATCTGGATAAGTCAAAAGATCGTGGTATGTGATGAAGATATTCTCACAGTCGCCACCGATGGCAAGAATCCTTACTGTTGCGTCCACGATATTGTCGCATTCGATAAGCTTTTCAAGAGACTTTTCAATCTCTTCATCTGATTGGCAAAGCTTTAGGTTTATTGCATCTGCACTTTCTCTTAGACGAGCAAGATGATCGGCTAGGTGCACAACGTGCCCCTTTGTTATTCTCAAAGCTTCATATACTGAAAAAGAAAATTGAACAGCTCTAGCTGTAATTGGAATAAGTGCCTTATCTTCTCTAATGATCTGGCCATTTTTAATTGCACTTCTCATATTTTTCCACCTCTATAGATTGATATATTCATCATCTGATTCCCACACACCATAAACAGAATTGTTCTTGATATGTGTCAAAACCCTATCCAGCTCTGCTTTTGTCATCAAAGGCATCTGGATGCGCCTATCTGCTGAGGAGAATCCCGAGATAAGCATATCGCCCTCTCCTTGCAATACTTCAGCACCCTCTTGTCCTAAAAGAAGAATACTCTCCTCTTTTGTATTTGTATGGAATGCAATGCGGTGCATGATATTAGGTAGCTTGATAGGAAATTCTATAAGCCTTGATGTATTCACAAATCCAATTGTATATATTCCTGCATATCTGCCCTTCAATGCCATATCGGACAGGAATTGGGTTACAACAGGACCTATTTCATCGATAGCTCGTCCTAGCTTATCTATCAGGAGTATGATATCAGGATAGGCATTGTCTCCCAATAGCTTATTGTAGCGATCCCATGAGCCAACACTTGCAGAATACGAACGATCTATTCTTTCATGCATCTCGCTTCTTAGCTCTAAAAGTGTTCTTACAATGTCATCCTTGTCGCTAACAACATGCCCTTTTAAGTGAGGAATACCCTGAAATCGTTCAAAAGCCTTTCCTATCAGAACGACTTTCACATTCTTCTCGCTTCGTCTATATAGAAGTGTTGTTAGAAAAACATCTGCAAAGGACAATACCTCTTCTTTGTCAGATCCTCCAACCAGAAGATTCTCGACATTTTCAACATCCTCGATGAAGATCTTTCCATTCTCGCCTTCTCCTAGGATAAGGGGAATGGACTGATCCATTGCATTGAATGAAAGCATGTCCTTCAAGCTTGGGAAAGTACGCTCATCTGTCGGAACCTCAATCAGAACCTTGTTCTTGAATTGGAATATTCTCAAATCCTTTGATCCAAATACCTCTTCAAGTTCACATCTTCTGTTTCTGACTCTCTTTAGCGTTGCTGCACTATCATCAAGAAGAAAGTTATATCCATAGCTGACAGGGTTTGAATATACGCCCTCAAAAGTGACATGTACTCTTTTCGAGCGCAACATCTTTTCAGCTTTGCGTCCTAAATCTATACGCGCCGAAAGGCTATCGTGCCTACTTGCTTCTTGATGGTTATCCAATAGTTGGACAGATAGTGCATTATTCTCCATGACCCCTCACTCTATATCATTCGAACTTCAGAATCTCTCTTGGCTTAGATCCATTCTGAGGTCCAACGATACCTCTTTCTTCCATCATCTCGATCAGTCGAGCAGCTCTATTGTAACCAATCTTCATCCTTCGCTGAAGATATGAAGCTGATGCAGATTTCTTTTCATATACAATTTGCTTGGCGACTTCAAACAAATACTCATCGGAGTTCTCATCTCCCACAGGTCCATCGCCAAAGCCATCTGAAGAAACTTCCTCTTCTTCCTCGAATATTGCATCATCAAGATAATCAGGCTCCCCACCATGCTTTTTGGCAAATGCAACAACAAGGTCAACTTCAGAGTCTGACAAAAAGGCTCCCTGTATTCTCTTCAGTCCCATGCAAGATGGATCCATTAGAAGCATATCGCCCTTTCCAAGGAGGTTCTCAGCCCCGCCTTCGTCAAGAATAACTCTTGAGTTAACGCCAGAGGAGACAGCGAATGCAATACGAGCAGGAAGGTTTGACTTGATAGTTCCGGTAATAACATCGGAACTTGGACGCTGGGTTGCAAGTATAAGATGAATACCAGCAGCACGCGCTTTAGCAGCAAGACGGGAAATCTGGGTTTCGATTTCCTTTGCAACAACGCTCATCATATCTGCAAACTCATCCATTATCAGTACAATGTACGGCATCTTCTCAGCTGCAATGTGCTCTTCTTCTATCTTCTGGTTATATCCTACGATGTTTCTTACGGAGTATCTGGCAAGCATTGCATATCGTCTTTCCATCTCTTCAACAAGGAAGTTAAGCATCTTGACTACCTTCTTTGCATCTGTGATTACAGGTGTCAAAAGATGTGGAATTCCATTGTATAGAGTAAGCTCTACAACCTTAGGGTCAACAAGAATCAATCTAACTTCCGATGGACTCTTTTGATAGATAAGGGTATTTATGAATGCGTTGATACACACAGACTTTCCAGAACCAGTGGTTCCTGCAATGATCATATGAGGCATCTTTGCAACATCGATTACAATTGGCTCTCCCATGATAGTGCGTCCCAGGATCATAGGAACCTTCATCGCTAGATATTTCTCGTTTCTTCTAAGGCTATTTACCATATCCTTAAAGCCAACGATAGATGTCTTTTCATTTGGAACCTCAATTCCAACAGCCTGCTTTCCAGGAATTGGCGCAAGGATTCTTACATGCTTTCCACCAAGGGCGTAGCTAAGTTCATTTTCCCTGCTTGTGATTCTGCTGATAAGAGTGCCTGGCTCTAGAGTAAGCTCGAACATCGTTACAGTAGGTCCCTTGATAATAGCACTAAGCTCTACCATGGTTCTCTGCTGTGCATATGTCTCGACAATAACCTCTCCGAGGCGTCTTGTTCTCTCGTCAATCTCCTGCCCTATTGCTGGGTAGTCCTTCAATAGTGAGATAGGAGGAGCTGTGTAATTGCGCTTAGAGCGATTCATGATGCTCCTATATCCTGCGTTATTGGAAACAAGACCTCCGATACCAACTGTCAAATCCAAAGACTCTGTCTGCTCTGGAGTATCATCAGAGTTTATATTGTCAATAATTTGATCATCGAATGTATCGTCCTCGTCTTCCTCTACTATCTCTTCAGGCTCTGGTGGGGCCTCAACAACAGGAGTCGCAATAGTAGCCTTTGCAACACGCTTTGATTCAAAGCGCTCAACGCTAGCAAACTTATCTACACTTTTTAGAGGGACTTCAGGCTGAACACGCTCCTCTTTCCTTGGCTCTGGCTGGAATTGTCCTACAGTAGGAGAGCTCTCCTCTTCTGGCTGGAATGCACGAGATGGGAAGCTACTTACATTCTGTATTGAATTATTCTGTAATGACTCAAACATCTTGTAGCGAGGATGATCTGGAGAAAGGGAAGATGGTGCAAACTTAGCGCTCTCCTTTTCCTTTTCCTCGTGTGAAGGCTGGCTCTTTTCAGTAGGAGTGTATTTCAAAGACTCGAACATCTTATATCTAGGATGTGAAGGAGGAAGATTAGATGGTGCGATGGAGCTTACATTCTCCATATCTTTTTCTTCTCTTTGCTTTTCATCCTCATCGTATCCAATGATCAGGTTCTTGTTTCCATCATTATTTGGTCTGGAAACATTCATTTTATCTTCAGGGATGGAATTCATCATCTCAAGAGTAGCTTCAAGCATTCCGCCTGCCTTATAGTGCTTTGCTTTGGTATCGAATCTATTTATTTCCTGGGAAATGGCGTATGTGCTCTCAGGCCTTGGACCACGCTCAACGTAGTCATCATCAGCAATTTCAGGACGTGAGATGACAATCTCCTCAACATCCTCATTATCATTCTCGTCAGATGCGAACCTTGGCATGGAAGTAACTTCTGGTAGATTTGGGAACGTAAGAGGTGTATTAGGATTGGCAGGAGTATCAGGAAGGTCGATTTCTGTGCTTTCAAGCTCTACTTCTTTCTCTTCAAGCTTCTTTCTCTTCTTCTCTTCTTTGCGTTTCTTTTTATCTTCCTTTGCCTTCTTTGCGTTTTCCTTATCATTTTCTACACTCAATAGGTATGCCTTTCGATCAGCTTCCTTTTTGAGCTTTCTCTCTTCTCTATCTTCCTGGTCTTCTTTCTTACGCTCTAGAGCATCTCTTTCTTTCTCATATTTAGCTCTATCTTTCTTCTCGTATTTAGCGCGTTTTTTATTCTCAAGCTTTTCAGCCTTTGCCCTTTCCTTTTCGAGCTTCTTCTCTTCCTTAGCCAGCTTCTTTTCTATCAGGGCATTATCTTTATCGATTCTAGCTTTCTCTTTTTGGGCAATGACATCTTCTTTAGATACCAACACTCCTTCTGCTTCAAGCTTCTTTCTTGTAATCTCTCTCTTCTTTCTCCATGAAGCATCAAGCTGTTTTGTTGCTATCAGAAGAACAACCATCAAAGCGACCTCTATCACAAGAAGCAAGAACATCAATGGAACAGCGGCACTCTGGTCTTTTAATGTTACAAATAGAGCTTCTGGAACATACATGGAATAACATAGGCGTAGAAAGACCCCAAGCGTCATATATACGCCAACAAGGTAAAATGGCAGGAACATTGAGTATGGCTTTCGCATCCTGAACGAAAGCACAATTATTGACAAGATAAGAGTCAATAGTCCAAAGTGCATGAGTCCATATTCACCAGGCTTAAGAGAAAGGTATATGGATGCTGTATCCATAAAGCCCGAAAGGCTTGTTGGCATAACACCCAATCCCCTTAATACACCTAATGCTGTTATACATAAACCAAGAACTAAAAGAACAATACCAATAATCAGGGATACCCTGCCCTTCTTCATTTTCTCCTCCACCCAGATAAAACGCACATATTGCGCTCTTCAGTCAAATAGGGCACATCGAGCTTTATGCATTCTGCTTCAAATGAGTAAGACGCACTCATCGCATCAAGCTCTGCCTTGACACTTTTAGCCTGGCCCTTGTACATCAATGCATATCCTGAGTCATGCAAGAGACCAGTGCTTTCTTTTGCAATATCGTAAAGTGGGTGAAAAGCGCGGCAGGTAATTGCGCTATATTGATCTTTGATATCGCGAATATCTTTATCTTCGATGCGTACGTTCTTCAGCTTTAGCTTTGCCACAACCCCTCGCAAGAAGCCAACTCTGCGTGTCATACGCTCAACAAGAACCAAATTTCTATCTTCCAGCAATATTGCAAGAACAATACCCGGAAGTCCTGAACCAGAGCCTAGATCCGCAATGGTATCACCAGCTTTGGTATACTTGATAAACAAAGGATAGCCGGATGCTGAGTCAATGATATGACGGATGATAATTGCCGTTTCATCCTTATCCCCAACAAGCTTCAAAGCTGGATTGAAAAGCATAAGCTCCTTTACATATTCATATAATAGCTCCGCTTTTCTCTCGTACTCGGAAACTCCTAACTTCTCAAGGCCACTGAGAAGAAGCTCCTTCATCGCTTTGCTCCTTTCACTGCCATCGACAGGATAGCGACATCTGAAACCCTTACGCCAGATATTCTTCCAGCCTGTCCAATGGATGCAGGTCGTATGGTTTTGAATTTCTCTCTCGATTCACTCGACAGTCCATCTACTTTATCATAATCGAAATCGAGAGGAATCTCCATATTCTCTTGCTTTTTTGCTCTCTCAGCTTCAACTTCCTGTCTCTTTAGGTATCCTGCATATTTTGCATCGAGTGCAACCTCTTCTATAACGGATTGGCTATATTGAGATAGGTCGATATCGAAATTCGATATCTCCACTTCAGGCTCTCTTAGAGCATCATAAGCACTTTTTGCACCATGACGTGTGTGCTTTAGAAGAGACTTCAAAGAATCCATGGATTCAAGCTTATCTTTAAGTCTTTCCATTCTCTCCTCTGTCACTAGTCCTACTTTATATCCCAAAGGAGTCAATCTCTGGTCTGCGCTATCGTGTCTTAAAGATAGTCTATACTCTGCGCGAGATGTGAACATCCTATAAGGCTCTTTTGTTCCCTTTGTAACCAGGTCATCGATCAATACTCCGATATATGCATCTGTTCTGGAGAGAATCAAAGGCTTCTCGCCTTTTAGCTTCTGAGATGCGTTTATTCCAGCAATAAGGCCTTGTCCTGCAGCCTCTTCATAGCCGGAAGTACCATTGGTCTGTCCTGCAATAAACAGTCCTGAATATAGCTTTGACTCAAGAGATGGCAACAGATCAAGTGGATCTAGATAGTCATACTCAACAGCGTATGCAGGGCGCATGATCTCAACATGTCTTAGGCCAGGAAGAGTTCTTATAAATGCATGCTGAACTTCCTCCGGTAGCGATGATGAAAGACCATTTAGGTACATTTCCTCTGTTCCAACACCTTCAGGCTCGACAAAGATCTGATGACGCTCCCTGTCTGGAAATCTAACAACCTTATCTTCAATGGATGGGCAATATCTTGGGCCCTTACCTACGATCTTTCCACCATATAGAGGAGACCTATGGATATTGTCCCTGATGATCTTATGTGTCTCATCGTTAGTATATGTGACATAACAATTCAGACTTGGACGATCTATTAGCGCATCCATAAATGAAAATGGAAGCATAGGATCATCACCTTCCTGAACCTCTAGCTCATCAAAATCCAGAGAGCTTCTTCTGACTCTAGCAGGAGTTCCTGTCTTCATTCTTCCTACTCTGAAGCCATATTCTCTCAGTCTCTTTCCCAGTCCAAGAGCTGCGCCTTCTCCTAAGCGCCCGGAAGGAGAATCGTATTCACCAATGAAGATTCTTCCTTCCATGAATGTTCCTGTTGTAAGAACTACACACTTTGCTGTGATCTCCCAACCACGCTCTGTTCTTACTCCAAGAATCTCTCTTTTTTCTTGATCAAGAATGAAATCAACAACAGTATCCATAAAGAGATGCAAATGCTCTTGCTTCTCGCAAGTTTCCTTTGCAAGTCGAGAGTATGTGAATTTGTCTGCTTGTGCACGAGGAGCCTGCACCGCTGGTCCTCTACGCCTGTTGAGAATCCTGAATTGAATCATGGATGAGTCAATCAAGTGGCCCATCTCACCGCCTAGCGCATCGATTTCCCTAACAAGGTTTCCCTTAGCCAGTCCCCCGATAGCAGGATTGCAGCTCAAGCGTCCAATTGCATCCAAGCTTTGAGTAATTAGCAGTGTCTCAAAGCCTTCGCGAGCAAGGGCAAGACATGCTTCAATACCTGCATGTCCTCCTCCAATAACTATTGCATCATAATCGCCCATTACCATTTTTATTTACCTAAACAGAACGAAGAGAACAGAACCTCAAGAATATCATCGTTGGTTGTCTCTCCAGTCAAATATGCAAGAGATGATAGCGCACTCTGGAAATATAGCGCTATGATATCGACACTCATACCCTTTGCTTTCTTGGCATCCTTTAAAGCATCGATAGTCTCTTCCAACATCCTCTTTTGTCTCTCGGACTCGATTTGAGGGACATCTGAATACTCTACGATCTCAGAGCGAAGCTTGTCAGCTATTGCTTTTGCAACATCTGCAATGCCTTCTCCTGTTTTTGATGAGAATGAAAGAGCTTCCTTTATCTCTGTCAAATCAGACTTTGAGTGAACATACAGTGTTCTATCGCTTTCTTCCCCTTCTTTCTCGTCTCCATCAAGGACATATACGATCAAGTCTGAACTTTCCATCAAGGACTCAGAGCGTCTTATTCCCTCAGCTTCGATCTCATCAGAGCTATCACGAAGACCTGCAGTATCAAAAAGCCTAACAGGAATACCATCTATCTCTGCCTGTACTTCAAGATAATCACGAGTTGTTCCTGCAATGGAGGAAACTATTGCTCTGTTTTCCTTCAATAGAGCATTAAACAAGGAGCTCTTTCCTGCATTGGTGCGACCTGCAAGTACAACTGTTGCACCCTCTGAGTACAATCTTGATGCTTTATATGTTCCCTTGATACTCTCTAGACGCGCGATAATGCTATCGACTTTCTCTTTAGGGAAGATCCAAGGCTCGATTATCTCATCCTCGCCATAATCAAGTTGAACCTCCAAACTTGCAAGAATATCGACAATATCACGCTTTATATTATCAGCTTCATTTTTTAAGGATCCCACAAGACGATCAAGGGCATCTCCGCGAGCTCTATCGCCCTTTGCCTTAACAAGCTCCTCAACAGCTTCTGCTTCTGTTAAGTCCATCCTTCCATGCATGAATGCCCTATATGAGAACTCTCCTTTCATGGCTTGTCTGAACCCGGCTTCCTCAAGCACTTTCGATATTGCCCTGATAACAGCCAATGAGCCATGGCTCATGATTTCGAATGCTTCTTCTGATGTATATCCACGTCCTTGGTCATAGCGAATGACCATAACTTCATCTATCTTCTTTCCATCTTTATCAATTATGTATCCATGTACTGCTTGATTTGAGCGTGCAGTGAGAAGGCGTCCTTTGAAAAAAGGAGCAAAAAGAGACAACGAACCTTCACCACTAGCTCTGATCACTGCTAGTGCAGATGGAGAATAACTTGTTGCTAGAGCATAAATAGGCTCTTGAGTAGTATATGAAAGCATATTGTTGATATTATTATCTTTCGGCATATCCTTGCAACCAAGTTAGGCTATATGTATTAGACAAAATACGATATGTAAAAAAAGAGTATTGCCCAGATTGTCACATCCAAAGCAATACCCTCTATAGCTAATACAACATTGAAATAATATCTACTGCTGTGTCGATTCCCAAAACTCCACTGTCTAGAGCAATATGATAGTTCTTTGCGTCTCCCCACTTCTGATCTGTATAGAACCTATGATATGCAGCACGACGCTTATCTTTATCACGAAGTCGTTCTTCAGGAGATTGATCTCGCTCGCCATAAATCTTTACAATGCTTTTAGAACGATTTCGACTATTCTAGCTTAATTTGTTTTTTTATAATTAGCATATGAAAATATATGTAGAAAAGAATGATATCAAAAGCTGTAACAATGATAGAATATCTGATGAACTCTTGAAAACAATTCAAGATACAAGCAATTTTTTCAAATTGATTGAAAGCATGGACTCTTCTAAAGAGTTAAATCCTAATATCTTACTATTACGTAGATATGCTCCACTAATACCAATGTACAAAAAACCATTAAGTGTCTTGAAAGAGATGGAATACAAGCAATTGCAAGAATTACAAGAAATATATTCTAAATACCAAAAATCAATACAGCAAAATGCTCAATGTTCTTTGGTAGCATCAGAAATGATAGAAACATCAATGCAAACAATTACTCAGAATATCACAGAAACGGTTCATAAAGAAAACTTGCAAAATACAAACACCAGGACAAACGCATGAAAGGTTTATTTTCCATTGAATGAAACTTGTCCATCTTTTTTTGAATTCTGAACCATTTGATTATACATATTTGTCATCTCCAATTGTATTTTCTATTTAAATTTAGCTTT
>CAKQTE010000129.1 GCA_934276485.1 uncultured Spirochaetales bacterium
ATGTCATATTTGATTAGGTTTTTCTTTATGTCTTCTCTTGTAGCTTTCATATTGCAAGGGTACAACAAGAAGTGGCCATATAATGTCCTAGTGGGTTAAAAGTCACCATTTGTTAAATTAACAGAAAATATTCTGCACCTATTAAGCACAGAATATCACAAACCTAAATGGATGGATTACAGTCGGGTTCCACCACCGCAGAACAAGACAATACGCTGTCCACCATTAGAGACGATATAGGAATACGAGAATCCAAACTTGAAATATCCATTTCCAGAGACTGCCAACAATCCTGCGTCTGCCGTGATGCCCTGTTCCTGGAATCGCTTATACTCTACTTCTGCTTTGGAGTTCTTATCGTTTGATTGCGCCACTTTATACCAAGAGTAATCATATGAGCAATTAGCAAAGAATCCCCAATTGGATACCAGATAGTGGTATGCAATACCTGCTGTCAAATCTTCTCTATATTCAAAGGACCTGATCTTATAGCCAGTTGCAGAACCAGCATTATTCAAATATCCGATAGGAAACAATGTATGGCTTGATGCATATAGACCAAGCTTTACTTTGTCATAGGGGAAGAACGACACTTCAAATCCAGGTCCTAGCGCCTTCAAGTGTTCAAAAGAACCACCATTCAAGTTCTTAAAGTTAGGCTTTACGCTTTCTGAGATAAGGTTTCTATCTGCAAGGAAGTTTGCGCCAAACCATACTTCAGGCTTTGCACTTAAAGAAAGGCTTGCTACAACAAGAATCAATATTGTAATAACTATTCTTCGTCTCATCTTGCACCTACCTTTATTCCAATGCCGACGTATGCACCAGCTGTGAGCATGAAGTAGTTATCTTCATACCAATTTGTCTTTGAATAGATGTACTTCATTATATGAGCATCATATACAAGTCCAAATGACATGAATGAGTTATCGTTGATATTCAAGTTGATATATGGTTCAGCTTGTAATCCTGTAATGATTCCATCCTTAAAGAAATGATAAGAGCCAACACTACCACGGATAGAAATGCCTAAATCAACCATTCCAAGCTTTGCCCTGAACACAGGTCCTATGCCAAAGAACATTGCCATATCCTGCTCAGACAGTGAATCTCGCTTTACATACTCCCAAGAGACATCAAAATCGCCTTCTGGTTTGAAAGATGTAGACTTAACTGGCATTCTAAATGCAGATGAAATACTTAAGCCAGTTCTCGCATCCTCTGTAAAGAAAGTATCAAACGCAAAGTTTGTGCCATAGTTATGTCTTTTCAGGAAATCTGCCTTTTTCAAATAATCTACACCTGCGTTCTTAGGGAGTGGGAATGAGAATGCGTTTGTATCATATGCATACTCTTCTCCATATCTGAAATACATTGTTGCACTCGAAAGTGTAAACGCAATTGAAAGTATAAATATAAATGTTAATAGTCTCTTCATCATCAAACTCCCAAGGTAAATCCAAATGTCTGCTTGAAGTATTTGTTCTCATTAAAAACTGGATCATATACATATCCAAGTTCATAGAAGACTTCAGCAACATTGAAGATCAAGAAGCCAGTTTTAAATCCAACGCTAGCCGTAGTTTCAGATACCTTTTCAAATACGCTTCTATTTAGAACATGGCCAAAGCTATATCCGAAATCCCAGAAACCAGTTGCATATAGATAAGAATCCCTGCTATTGATCTGTGGACCATATAGCGTGAGCGCCATACGATTTGTAAGCACACTAGATGCATTCACAGCCTGTGCACCCCAAATATTTCCACCTTGGACATATGATGGAACCTTTGTTCCATTTATGTATCTGTAGATTGAGGAGTTGTCAAAAACAAGGCTGATCCAAGAAAGGTTTCTATCATCATTTTGCTTAATAGAAAATAGAGTATAAGCAAGATCTAGCTTATTCCAAGTAAGACAGAAATCTGCTGTATTGTCATTTACAGGAATCCAATCCTTACTTAGTCTAAACCAAGAAGAGAACTTGACTCCATTTCTTCTTGTAATCTCATCCTTGAAATATGCACTTTCAAGACCAAATGTAATAGATGTCTGGAACACGGATCTATCACCTGCAAGCTCAGGTGCACCTACCCAACTAGAAGAATGGAATCTTTCACTTCTTGCACCAGTAGTAGGATCTACAGACCAGAACAAACCTTGTAGAGACTTATTATCTTGCATCCACGACAATCTTTCGTATGCATTTTCAAATCTTCCGTCAAAGCTTGCCCATAGCGTCAAGATATCGCTTGTGGAGAATGAAGATGAGAAGAATCCCTGTCCAAAGATAAGATTAAACTCATCAAATAGAGTGCTGTACTCTGTTGGATAACTTACAGGATTCTTTGCAAAGAGCTCTCCTGTATCTGGATTCTGTCTCAAAGTCCTATATTCAAGACCATTGTTGAGTCTGAATGCAAACTCTGTCTTGCAACCAGATATAAAATCTGGAACGGGAAAATTGAATTGATAAAGCATTGATGTTGGAAAGATTCCAAGACCAAAGTCAGGAGTCGTCTTGATCTCCATGATATGGTATCCAAATCCAATTGCAAACAAAGAGGATGATAACAATAAAACAATAAGAATCAAACAAATCTTTTTCATATATCTACCCTCTCTTAAATTGATACATAGAACAGAAGTTCAGCTCTCTGCCACCAGCCTGGATATGATGCATGAATGCCTTGTGCCATACTGTATGAAAGATCATATTGGAAATGCATGAATCCAAAGAGACGCAAATGTAAAGTACCACTTAGGCTACTTTGAAGTTCAATAGCTGTAGTATCTTGACTTGCTTCATTAACAACATGTCCAAAATATAGATTGTTGTTCAATGACACCTGCATATATGTATAGCAGTCGCCTGCTATGAATTGCGGACCTGAAAACGTGAGCCACAAGCTATCTGAGAAGGAAGAACGTAGTCTATCGCCAGGAATTTTATGCTCTGGAACAATGTCCCCTCCAACATAGCTATAGCTATTAGAGTGTCCCAACACGATATTGAACCAGTTCCAACCATTTTCCTGTGTCTTTGTATATATAGGTAGGTTTTCAGAAAGGGAAGCTGAGAATCTATAGAAATCACTTGTTTTTCCCTTTGGAGAAACATTGTTTCCAAGCCACCATGGACCATATTCGAATTGAACATCTGCAGTAACACCTTCAGATGAATTTAGTGCAACATATTTATTGAAATACCAAGATGTTCCAATGTAGATATGGTTATTCCATAGCTTTCTGTTTTCCTGTAGCCATGGGAATGCAGGAATGGATTCTTCAGTGAAAGGATGTCTCAATTCCCCTAATCCATCTACAAAGCCACCACCAAAGCTACCATCAGCTGAATAACTTAGAGGCTCAAGAAATTGTGCATAGCGAGTATAGTAGCCCACTCTTACATTCACAAGAGGAGCACCTCCTGTAACAGGATTTATTCCAAAGCCCTGTTGCAATAATAGATCAATGAATGCTGTAGGTCTAAATGATGAAACACCGAAGTTATTGAAACCATTGGAGCTATTTTGCTCATATTGTTTCAAGCTCCAATATGGAATACCAGTGTCCCAAGAATAGCTTCCATACCATACATCATCGAAAGTGAATCCCGTGTACGCCTGGAAATAAGCACTTGGCTTATCTTTAATCATCTGAAAGCTATCGGAATAAGTGAAATACGTTCCTACTGGAAACAATCCCATTCCAAAACCAGAACGAGATTGAACATTGCTGATTGTAGTATTAAGAGTAAATGAATCAGCAAACAACAAACTACATGAGAGCAAAAGCATGCATAGTAGTATTTTAATTCTTCTTACAATCAAAACCTAAACCCCTCTAGGGCAAGAGTATAAAGGAACAAATGAAAAGAATGAATAGCAGAGGAACATAAGATAACTCATGTTAAGAGAAGAAAATCAACATAATCAGATGATTGTTGAGACGCGAAACTCCGCTGTTTGTTCTTTTAGCTTTCCAAGAGTGCGGAATATGCTAGGTTTTCCAGCAACAAGAATATCGGAGCCAAGACGCGCGCATTCGTGTCCTATCTCGTTAGATATTCCACCATCTACATAGATTTCAAAAGATAGATCATTCTTCTCTCGAATAGAGTTGAGATTCTCAATACGAGAGTAAGTTGCGTCAAGAAACTTCTGACCAGAAAATCCTGGCTTTACACCCATAAGTAGAACATAGTCCAACTCTGATAGGTATTGCTCGATAGAAGAAATAGAAGTTTCAGGACTAACAGCAAGGCCTGCCTTGATGCCATTATCTCTAATTCTAGATAGCCTCTCTCTTACATCTCCCTCAACTTCCACATGGAATGCAATTCCACTAACGGATATATTAATAGCAGTGTCGATATCTCTATCTGTATTGAGAGTCATTAGATGAATATCTATTGGAGTTGATGTAATGGATTTTAAAGATCTTACAAAATCCCAAGAGAGGCAATAATTAGGAACAAAGGATCCATCCATTATATCTACGTGGTATGTATCGACATTACATGAATCCATGATCTTGATGTCATCTTCGACATTCATCAAATTACAGCATGCAAGAGTTGGAGCTATCTTAGAGTGTTTCATCATTAAGCCTTCTTGTTCATGAATTCACTATTGAGCATTTCAACACGTGGCTGATGAAATGAGCCTAAGAATTCAGCACTCATATAGGACTTAATGATCTTCCACATTAGTTCAATGCCAGTAATTCTTGCACCCAAACAAATGACATTGCTATCGTTATGAGCCTTTGCCATTTCGGCAGAGAAGCAATCTGTGCAATGAGCAGCTCTAACGCCTTCGATCTTATTAGTAGCAATGGACATTCCAATGCCGGTTCCACAGATTAGGATTGCAAAGTCAGCATGTTCAGAAAACATCGCTTCAACTGTCTTCTTTGCATATACTGGGTAATCAACCATCTCAGCTGAATCAACTCCACAGTTGATCACTTCATGACCTTCATTTTCCAGTCTTCTGATTATTTCTGCTTTAACAAGGTATCCACCATGGTCAGAGCCAATTGCAATCTTCATTTTCTATCTCCATAGCTACGAATGGCATCAAGATACAAGTCAACAAAGCCTTTTCTATCCATCTCTTCTGCAAACCATAGGTTCTTTTCGTCTTCTGTCTTTCCATAGAAGTTCTTCTTATCGATAAGAGTAAAACCTGTTGTAAGCTCTCCAGAGCACTCAACATCAGCGTAGTAGTGTTTGAGAACAAACAATTCAGGCTTCACGATCAAGGCCATAGCAGCAGGATCTAGAAGAGCATGTTCTTCATTCTTACATCTTTCAATGCGAGCTTTTGTAATCTCTTCTTCATTCTCTCTATCGATCACTTCGTCCTTTCTTATATTAGCAACTCCGCAAGATGTGAGTATTGAATAGACGAAATCAGATACAGGATTACCCATTTTCCTCATCTCCTCGATTTCATCACCATGCATAATTGCACCATATCTAAGAGTATCGAGAGGGGCTGCAATAACCTTTACACCACTATTGAGGACATATCTGAAAGCCTCCGGGTCCACAAGGACATTGAATGTTGTTATCGGAGTTGGGTTTCCATCGTGCCAGCTAGTTCCCATAAAGACAATTGATTCGATATTATCTTTTGTCTCAGGGTAGGACTCGAGCATCAATGCTATATTTGTAACAGGAGCAAGAGCTGCTATTATAACCTTCTCTTTTGATGCGAGAATCTTATGAGCCATAAAGTCCACTGCGTGTTCAGAGACAATGTTCTCTTTGTAGTCTTTTTCAAAGGACCAACCTCTGAGACCCGAAACACCATGAACGCCACTTGCTTTCATCGAGGCTCTCTTAAGGGGCTTATCTGCACCAACTGCGACTGGAATATCAGCTCTTCCTAGATAGTTAAGAACATTGCATGTATTTCTAGTAGTAGCCTCAAGAGATACATTTCCAGATACTGTCGATACCCCAATGATATCGATATTGTCAGATGCAACAGCAAGAGCCAATGCCATTGCGTCATCGATTCCTGTGTCGCAATCTATAAATACTGGTTTTTTATCCATAATCAAACCTTTTCTGTTTTTCTCTTTATATCCAGAGAACCTCTCCACCTGATAGTACAGGGAAGAGAGACATCCTCTGGTTGTCCATTTTCAGGCGCTTCCAACCACTCTATTAAGTTTTTAGCAGCAGATGTGCCTATCTCTTCTGGAGTTGCAATTGTCGTAATGGAAGGAGTTACATATTCAGCACTGGCAATTCCATCGAATCCTACAATTGATATGTCTTCAGGAATCCTTTTACCCATCTCAAGAAGAGTCTTATGGGCTTGAACTGCAACATAATCGTTTATTGCAATTATTGCAGTGATGTTTGGATTTCTATCCAACAAAAGCCTTACCTTCTCATCAATCTTACCTTCAAAGATATCGAACCTAACAACATTCTCTTCTTTATAGATTCCAAGCTTTTCCATAGAAGTTCTAAAGAGTGTGAATCTATTCTCATCAAGCCAAGTATCTTTTTCAGAAGTTAGGCATCCTACTTCTCTGTGTCCAAGCTTTACCATGCGTCCAATAACTTCATCTATTTGCTCTTTGGAAGAGAAATGAACAGTTGGAATTTCCTCGCCTGTTACAGAGTTAGTAAGTGAAATCACACGAATCCCCTCGCCTATGCATGTCATGACTTCTTTTATAAAATCATCACCTGCATAGAAACCGAATGAGATTATGATTCCATCAACGCCTCTTGCCCTCAGAGCTTTTATATTCTCAGTTGCCTGCCTGCTATCGTGACCTGCATCACAGATAAACAAGCTGTAACCACGCTCTGCTGCAACATCTGAAATAGCTTGTATTTCCTTTACGAAGAATTCGTTGTTAATAGTTCCAACAACAACCCCGATAGTATTGCTATGCCTAGTTCTCATAGCCTTGGCAGCGATACTAGGAACATATCCCATCTCGTCTGCCGTAGTCTTAATCAAGGCACGCATCTCCTCCGAGACTCGTCCTTTGCCATTCAAGGCTAAGGAAACCGCTGCAGGAGATACGTCTAGTTTTGTTGCTATATCCTTTATTGTTACCAAAACATCATCCTCAAGTATTTGCGCCCTTGACTGTAAATAGAAGAGTATCTAGATCCACAGGGTCATTTGCTTTCTTCTGGTTTTCCTTCAGAAGCTTTTTCATCTCTTCTATCTTACCACTATAGTTTTTATCCTGTGCGAGGTTCTTCATCTCAAAAGGATCGTCGTTGAGGTTATATAGCTGTTCAAGGTCATGTGCTATTACAACATATTTCCAACCATCAGATGAGTAGATAGCTCTGCTGATGACAGTCTTGCCATATCCATGGCCATAGCTTTCACACATTAGGCTATCGCGCGCTGGAATACGCTTATTAACAAGATCAATCAGGGATATTCCATCAACTTTGTTACGCATTGTAATTCCTGCAGCATCCATCATTGTTACAGGAACATCTGGGGTAAATACAAATCCATGTTCAACATGGCCTGATGGGATATGCTCTGGATATTGCATTGCTAGTGGAACTCTCATTACATCTTCACTCATGTGGGAATCCTTGTCGAAGTGTCCACCATGAGATGCAAGAGCATCGCCATGGTCTGTTCCCCAAATGATCAATGTGTTCTCATCAAGTCCAAGCTCTCTGAGTTTATCGATAACCATTCCACCTGCAGCATCAATCATCGAGATATGTCCATAACAGCGAGCTAGTACCTCCTGCCATATCTTCAAAGGAAGAGCTGAAGGAACCGACAGCTTTCCATGCTCGCCCATTGGCATGGTGCGCTCGTCTTTAAATACATCTGGTTGCCCTGATAGATCATCGGTAAATGAAGGAGGAAGAGTAATCTCATCTGGATTATACCAATCAGCAAACTCCTTGGTTGGGAAGAATGGCTGATGAGGTCCCCAGAAATGAACCTGCATACAGAATGGATCATCGCTTTTTTCTTTTGCAATCTCTTCTAGCTTCTCGCAAGCAAGGGTTGCCAAGAAGAAAGACTCATGGCTTTCTTTTGGTGTGATTGTAATTCCACTAGCGTGCTCACCGCACCAATCTGTCTTACATTGATAGTCCGCACCATCTTCCAAGCCTGGGAAATAACCATTTGCGATGTATTTCTCTGTCATAAAAGCATGCTCTACATGGTGCACAGCCTCAGGAATGCCCCTTCTTTTGCAGAAATCCCTATATACATCTGTATCATAAGGGTTTCCATAGCTATGCATGGAAAAGCCTTCTGCATGATGGTCTTGTGCATCTCCTGGTCCTGCGTGCCACTTTCCATAGTAATAGTTCCTGTATCCAGCTTCATATAGACGATCTAGTGTTACATCTGTATTGAATGGAGGATCGTTTTCATTGAAAACCTGTCCACTTGTATGTGGATATACACCAGTCAGAAGACAGCGTCTTGCTGGTCCACACATAGGGCTGACGCATCTTGCTTCAGGGAAAAAGCATCCGTCTGCGATGAATTTATCATAACAAGGTCTCTTTGGTCCTGGACCTCCTGTGATTCCATGACCGTAATATGCTTGGTGGTCTTGAAGGATCAAAAGAATATTTGGTCTTTTGTTGCTCATACTTTCATACTCTCCTTAAATAGTTTTACAAAGCCTTCTCTATCTACTGTTTCAAGAAAGAAAACATTCCTTTCTTCGTCACTTTTCTTGTAGTAGTCTTCTTTATCGACAAATGTGAATCCTGTTGTGATCTCACCACTACACTCAACATCGGCATAGTACTTCTTACCTGTAAATAGCTCCGGCTCAACTAGGTATGCAGCTGTTGTTGGATCGTGAAGAGAGATCTTGAGGTCTTTCTTCTTCTCGAGATTCATTTCCAAAGCTTCATTATTCTCCCTCTCAAGAGCCTTATGCTTGGAAGGAAGCAATTCTCCATATCCTGAGAGGATACCTGAGACAAATCTAGCCTTAGCTGTATCCATGGACATGATTTCTTCTATATCGTCCATTGTCAGGTATGCCTTTCTTGTAGTGTCCAATGGACATGCGGTGAAAGGAATGCCTGAATGTATTACATTTCTGAATGCCTCTGGGTCCACAAGAACGTTGAATGTCGAAAGCGCTGTAGGATTTCCAGAGTGATAAGACATTCCCATGAATATGATTTGAGAAATCTTCTCTTTCAATTCAGGATACTTTCTAATAAATGCTTCGATATTTGTAACAGGACCTAGAGCAAGTATTGTTACTTTCTCTTTAGAAGTCCTTATTTTCTCTGCCATCAAATCAACAGCAGGAAGAGGTGAAAGATTATCGCAATAATCCTCATCAAAGTCCCAACCTCTGAGTCCTGTCTTTCCATGGACATAAGCTGCAACTTTCAATTGTCTTTCAGATGGCTTATCTGCACCCTTTGCAACAGGAATATCATCGCGCTTTAGATAGTGAAGAACATTGCATGTATTTCTAACAACGTTCTCGACTGTTGTATTTCCTGCGACAGTGGTTACAGCAAGAATATCGATATTCTTTGCATTCGTTGCAATGACAAGAGCCATTGCATCATCGATACCCGTGTCGCAGTCAATGATTACTGGTCTAGCCATCAATTATCCCCCTTGGCATATTTTGTATATGGCTTACCTGCAGCTGTAACACCAAAGTATTTGATGTTCTTTGAAGAGACTGCAAGGATGAAGATGATTGATAGATATGGAATCATCTGTACAAAGTCTGAAGGGATTGGGTTTGATGGAATGGTCTGAATATATAGCTGCAAAGCATCAAAGAATCCAAATAGCATTGAAGCCCAATAGGATCCGGTAACACTCCAGCGTCCTACAGTAACAGCTCCTAGAGCTAGGTATCCTCTTCCAGCAACAAGTCCATTCTGATAGAGATTCATCTGCGCAATAGATAGCATTGCACCTCCGAATCCAGCAAGAGCTCCAGATGCGATTACTGCTATATAGCGTATTCTGTGGACATGTATTCCCGCAGTCTCTGCCATTGTTGGGTTCTCGCCACAAGCATATACATGGAATCCAAATCTTGTATATTTCATGAATAAAGCAAGCGCGATCATGATGATAAGTCCAAAATATACAAATGGAGAAAGGGATGCCAAGAATTTTCCAACAAGTGGAATCTTTGCAAAGATTGGGGAATTTGGAATATTCGCAACAATTGAGCTTGTACCTGCAGAATGGAAGATATTTCCAACCAGTACTCCACAGATTCCTTCTGAAAAGAGGTTTACAGCCATTGATGATATTGGCTGACGAGCACCTACTGTTACGCTTAAAAAAGCGTGGATCAATGCCATTGCGGCACCGCCGATCATTGCAAGGATGATTCCAACATATGGATTTCCTGTTAGGTAGGAACCTAATACTCCCATAAATGATCCAACGACCATCATGCCTTCAATACCAATGTTGTTAACTCCTGCTTTCTGGGAAATAACGCCACCCATTGCAGCGAATGCAATTGGAGTTCCCATTCTCAAAGTAGTAGGAAGAATGTAACTTAAAAATCCTAACATTACTTTGCCCTCCTTTGGTCTTTCCAATACCTCAAGAGGTTTTCAAGACAGATGAACATTACAGTAAGGCCCTGAATAACAGATACCATATCTGAAGATACTCCTGCTTTGGATTGCATCAAGAAAGAGCCGGATCTGATAAAACCGAAGAACAATCCTGTGATAATAACAGCATATGGATTACATTTTGCCATCAAAGCAACAGGGATTCCGGCAAAGCCGTAACCTGCAGAGAAGTTGTTAACAACTCTCTTCATGTTTCCGCAGATTTCAATTGATCCTCCGATGCCAGCGAGTGCGCCTCCAATTAAGAGCGCTAGGAACATCATCTTTTCAGCATTGATGCCCTGCATCTTGGATGCAAGTGGATTGTGACCTACTGCTGTCATCTCAAAGCCGGTTGTTGTCTTATTGATCAATATTCCAACTGCCAATACAGATAGAAGCATGATAATTACACCTGCGTCCATTTGATATGGCTTTGGAAGAATGGCCGGAAGCTGCGCGCTCTTCATGATAGTCTCTGTTGCAGGGGATGCACTTGAACCATGGAATGGTCCCATGATCAAGAATTGGCATAGTGACTTTGCAACATAGTTGAACATGATTGCACTGATTACGATATCGACATTGAATTTCTGCTTCAAAGCTGCAACAAAGAATGCAAATAGCATTCCGCCAAGAATACCAGCTGCAAAGCATGCTAGAATGTGGATAAATGGAGGAAGCTTGACATATACTCCGACCAAGCCTGCGCAAAGAGCTCCGAATGCAAATTGTCCCTCAACACCGAAGTTGAATGCAGAACACTTGAATCCAATTGCAACAGCAAGTCCTGAGAAAATCAGAGGGATGGCCTTTCTTATGGACATGGTAACACTTACCATGTCACCAGCAGCGCCCTTGAAGAGTGCTGAATATGCAAGGATTGGATCATAGCCCAAGATGAGCATGATCAGTGCTCCAACTACAAATGACATGACAACCGAAAGAATAGATATAAGAGCACTGTCCCAGAATCCATTACTCTTGGTGAACATGTCTTTTATGAAATTTTTGTGTTCCATTACTCCTCCACTGCCTTTCCAGAATTAAGCATCATTCTTCCGAGATCTTCTCTTGTAACAGATTCTGCATCCACTACAGCAACAATCTGTCCATTGTAGATAACTGCAACCCTGTCGCTAACTGCCAAAATCTCATCTAGCTCCATTGAAACAAGAAGTACTGCCTTACCTTTGTCTCTGATGTTGATAAGCATATTCTGTACTGAGTCCATTGCTCCGATATCCAAGCCTCTTGTAGGTTGAACTGCAACATATAGCTCTGGATCCACGCTTGCCTCACGCGCAATAACGATCTTCTGCTGGTTTCCTCCAGATAGTGTACCTGCAGGAACATTGACGTTAGCCGCTCTGATGTCGAACTCTTCAGATAGCTCTTTAGCATTCTCTTGGATCTTGTCTTTCTTTCTCCAAAAGCCCTTCCATGCAAACTTCTCTTCTCTTTCAATACCAAGCACTAGATTGTCTGCAACAGACAAAGGAAGAACCAAGCTTTCCTTGTGTCTATCCTCTGCAACATAGGAAAGCCCCGCTTCCCTGCGCTCCTTGATAGATAAATCAAGAATGCTCTTCTTGTTGATCTGGATATCTCCAGAGTCTGGCTTATATAGGCCAAGGATGCACTTTGTAAGCTCTTCCTGTCCATTTCCATCAACACCTGCAAGTCCTAAAATCTCACCTGCGTTGATAGATAGGTTTACGCCCTTCAAAGCTTCCTTTCCATCGAATGTTGTATATTTAAGGTTCTCGATTTCGAGAATCTTCTTTTCAGAATTGATTTTTTTTCTTTGTTTTCTTCCGACATCAACAGAGTGGCCAACCATCAAGGATGCAATTTCTTCAGGGTTTGTCTCTGAGATATTCTTTGTCTCAATAACCTTTCCTCTTCGAATGATTGTTACTCTATCAGCAACTTTCATCACCTCTGGAAGCTTATGGCTGATGAAGATGATTGTCTTTCCTGTTTTCTTCAAGTAAAGAAGGATGTCGCAGAACTCATCAATTAGATGAGGTGTCAATACAGCAGTAGGCTCATCAAATATGAGAATCTCTGCTTCTCTGTATAGAACCTTGGTGATCTCTACTCTTTGCTGTTCTGGAACTGACAAGTCCCCAACGTGCTTAGACGCGTCAATGTTAAGTCCATACTTATCAGATATTTCCTGAACACGTTTTCTTGCTTCTTCATAGTCGACTTTCATCGCAGATCCTGGCTCCTCGCCTAGGATTACGTTTTCAGTGACTGTCATTTTAGGAACCAACATAAAATGTTGGTGAACCATTCCAATCTTTTCTTTATGTGAGTCACGAGGGGATGCAAAATGCTTCTCCTCTCCATTGATTAGAATCTTGCCCTCATCTGGCTGCAAAAGCCCAAAGAGCATATTCATGAGTGTTGATTTACCAGCCCCATTCTCCCCTGCTAGAGCGTGGATTTCTCCACGCCTAACACTGAAGGAGATATGGTCATTTGCTACAATTCCAGGGAAACGCTTGGTGATTCCCTGTAATTCAATTGCAACTTCCTGTCCCATAGGTAATCCTTATAAATTATATTAATTAGATAAGTCCGTACTGCTTTACGAATTCGTTGTACTCAGCCTCTGATGATGGAACAACGATCTTGCCAGAGATGATATCAGCCTTGAGGCTCTGGATCTTTGCATCCATTTCTGGTGTGATCTTTGCTCTTAGAGTTTCATTCATGTCTGTGTACTTACAAATAACACCATCGTTAGCAACACCAAGAACCATTGATGTGCTTGTGTCGAAGTTGCCATTGTCGATGTAGTCTGAAACTACAGCTACAACTGTCTGGTCTACTGGCTTAACAAGAGATGCGATGATGTTGTTTGGAGCCTTGTCGAACTGGCCCTTTGCAGCACCGAAGCAGAGCTTGTCCATAGAGATAGCAGCATTGAATACACCAAGGTTACAAGCACCAGCGAAGCAAGATACGATATCTGCCCCCTTCTTGTACATTGCTGTTGCAAACTCGTTACCCTTGTTGATATCTGCATAGCTGTTTGTGAAACCTCTCTGTACAGTTGTTCCCTTAACTGCATATAGAGCACCTGCTGAGAATCCCCATGCATAACGCTCTTGTACAGTATCGCCCTGGATAGCTGCTACAGCACCGATGTTGTGAGTCTCTGATAGCATTGCTGCGAGTGCACCACATAAAAATGCTCCCTGCTGCTCTGCATACTGAGTTCCTACAAGGTTTGGATATCCTTCATCTAGCTTATCTGCAAGATACAAGAACTTTACGTTTGGATAGTTCTCTGCTGCAGAAATAAGTCCTTCTTTCTGGTCTGCGCTTCCTGCGATGATGAAGTTACATCCTTCCAAGATGAGAGTTCTGATAGCATTCTCAACATCAGCTACATCAGGCACTTCAATGTGTGACTCTTCTAGACCATATTTCTCGCATACCTGCAAGATACCATCTAGGATATCATCATTGAAGCTTGCTGTTCCGTAAACAGAAGCCAGTGTTCCGAGCTTGATCTTCTCATCTTTTGGTTCTGACTTTGATTCAGCAGATCCACCAGCGAAAAGAGATAGTGCGAGCAAAGCGACAAGAATTGTTGTCAAAAGCTTTTTCATGGTTTTCTCCTATGTATTTGTTTTCTATTTCAACCAACTGAAGAATTCATCAACCTCTTCAGTCCAGTTTCCCTTACAGATGATCTGATGATTTGATAGTGGCTTAATAAGGTATGTCTGCCAATCATCGATCTTTAGCTCCAACTGAGTTCTACAGAACAGTTCTTCATGTGGACATGATACGAACTCTCCCTTCTGAACAAAGTAATCTCTCATATTCTCTCTGCACTTAAAGAGAGTAAAGTCCCCTGCGGTGAATTCGCCTCTTACTGCAATTGAGATTCCACTTTCAAAATGAGTATCCAATGAATATGTTTCTGGCATATTAATAGGAAGTGTGCAATGCGCAAAGAGCATTGTACTTTTCTCTGTGTTCAATCTACTAGGATTAGACATAAAGCAAGGCTCGCCAGTGATCTCTCCTAGAACAGCCATTGACAGTAGCGATCTAGTGTCTCCTTCGCAAGCGGCGTATATTCCTTCAGCATTCAATATGGCGAGTGCTATGCATCCACTTGTCTTTATTGGTTCTAGTAGGTCAAAGCATCTTAGAGCAATTCCATCAAAGTGATATTTATCAACAAGTCTCTTGATACCACCATAGACATATAATGATTTCTCCATCTCATTTTTATCAGGAGCAACGCTCATTAGCATTTCGGTATATTTGTTTTCTGGATAGCTTTTTTCTGAGATTGCATCCATTACTTCTTTCATGGATATCTCAACTGTATTGATCCCTATACTCTCTTTTAAGACTTCTGGATCCGATTCGCTATTAATTAAAACATTAGGAGTTCCAAGAACTCCAAATGTCATATTCATGAGCTTTTCCTTAGCTCTGAATATTCTATCTAGCGATTCCAACTTTCGAGCGATCTCTTGATAAGTGCCATAGACTATCTGACCTTTGGATCCATGATCGTTGATATATGACAGAATCTCCATACATGCAGGCAGGGAGTTATTGTATTGTGTTGATAGTAATACATATGGTCCTTCTGTTTTATGAAACAGATCTCTGAATGCAGCTGCTGCTCCACCAGAGCCAATGAATATCAAACGATATGGTTCTGACATAAGATCGTCATTTGTGATTTCAATTTGGAAGTTCTTTAATTCGGCATTGACGCCTGATAAAAATTCTTGACAGTTTTCAAGAATCCTTTCTTGTGTTGCCTTTATTGGTGATATCAGAAGATTGGTTTTCATAGCGGGATCTCCTATATGATTAAACGTTTTACCAACAAAGCTCACTATAACCTATGAGAAAACAACACGCAAGAGAAAAAAGAAAGAAGATTCAAGAGAAGAAAAACCCTCTGATTGAAAAGATAAATGCAGGTTGTATTTGGAGAGAGAATGCATCTACTTATATAAGGAATGAAGTTGCATGATAGAATTGCAAGATGGAAATAGAAGGAACATACATAAGTCTTTCATGCGTTTATCCTGAGGCGAAATATGTCATCTAGTCTGTGCTATGCGAAAAACCCAGCATTGCATATCCGCTATGCCAATTTCTCTTTCAGTCATGAGAAACTCCTATACAGAAGCAGAATCGGTAGGTTTGCGAGTATCATCAAAGACGTTGCGGAGGTAATCAGGACCTTCCATCCAAAGACCCGTAGAGTAATCGAATAGCTCCTTATAAGCAGGAGAGGTCGAAAACTCAAAGAACGCCTGATTAAAGGGAACACCCGTTTCAGTGCAGTAATCTTCGAGCATTGCCCGCATGACGTTCACAGCACAAGATTCGCGCTGTTCATCGCTGACATTATATGTGCTTGAAGTCATAGAGATCACTCCTTACAAATTCGAGAGATTGGATAGCCTTTTCGTTGCAGAAGCAGAACTGGTCTTCCAGGCGATTTGGCAATAGTGCTTTGATAGCGAAGCTGTCGGCATCTTCGGAGCCGGGCTCACCGTAAGCACGTGCAGTGTAGAGCTGCAAGGTACGAGCAGTTTGATCATCAGCTATTTTCCCTCCGATGATATCAAACTTGGAATACTGCTCCCGAACATCCGGAAACAATGTTTTTCTACGGTTTGAAGCCACAAAATGCAGCCAATTCCTATCCGCAGCGTTGAACAAGTGAATGGCAATGTCAGGATACAAATTAAGTTTGAAAACAGAAATGTAACCCATCGTTGTGCCGACAGGCAGTCTTTCCTCGTTGACTTGTTTGTTCACAGACAGCGGAACAAACCCTTGGGCCTGCTTGTAGGAGCTTGTGACGTAGAAACCGTGTCCGAAATCTTTGCCTTGCTTGCATTTGCTTAGATCAATTTCGGACACCTGCGTGAAACTGCCGTGATAGAGGAGCATTCCGTTTGTTAAGGTCAGCATAAGGAAACACCTCGATTCTTAAGCATTTCCTCGACATCGTCCAAGGCGCACTCATAGCTACTCAAATGGAGAAAATCATAGCATCTGGCGATAAATCCAAACACATCATTATCCTGAAATATTTTCGTGCAAGCTTCGGGAGATTTTTTCCACTTAGACTGAGCCATGCGGAATACCCAGCACTGCATATCAGCAATATCAATCTGATATTCACTCATAGGGCGTACCTCCTTAGAGTACGATTTTCCAATTTAAGTTTAGCTCTTTTTTCGGCTCATATCAACGAAAGAATTGTAAACCTGATTTCCAGAAGTGTTAGCACTAAACTGGCACAAGGATGAAAGAATTTTGTTACAAAATGCTAGTTTAAAACCTAGAAAATTGTGACAAAGTCTATCTAAAAACATTAGAATTATGTTACAAAGCCGTTGAGAATTGAACTATCTATGGTAAGATACATATGAAAGCTAGAACAAGAAGGAACGTATATGCTGTACAGAAAGGCCTATGACAAATTAAAAACGTGGAAACAAAAGAAAAATAGGACTGCACTTTGCATTCAAGGTGCACGCCAAATTGGAAAGACCACAGTGGTACGTGAATTCGGCAAAAATGAATATGAATGCTTCGTTGAGTTCAACTTTGTTTCCGATATGGACGCAAGGAAAGTATTTGATGGGAACCTTGATGCAAATACCATTATTGAAGGGTTGTCTGCACTGGCAAGAAAACCATTGATCCCCGGCAATACATTGATTTTGTTCGATGAAATCCAAGAATGTCCAAATGCAAGAACTGCAATCAAGTTCTTGGTTGAAGATGGCCGATTTGACTACATTGAGACAGGTTCTCTTTTGGGAGTGAAGAACAAAGTAGTTCGTTCATTACCAGTTGGATTTGAAGAATTGTATACAATGTATCCAATGGACTTTGAAGAATTCATTCTTGCAAATGGAGTTCAGCAGACAACAATTGATACAATTCAAAAGGCATACAATACAAGAACACCCGTTTCTGATGTCATTCATACAACACTGAGAAAGTTGTTCTATTCATATATTATTGTTGGAGGAATGCCGAAAGTTGTTCAGACCTATGTCAATACACATGATATAGGACGAGTGCTACAAGATCAAAATGAAATTCTTGATTTGTACAGGCAGGACATTTCCAAATATGCATCTGATAGTGACAGACCTAAAATCAGAGCGATTTTCGACTCCATTCCCTCTCAATTGAACGAAAAGAATCGGCGTTTTACGATTAGTAGCCTAAATGAAAATGCTCGCCTTAATCGATATGAAGATAGCTTTAATTGGCTGGTCGATGCTGGTGTTGCAAATCCTTGTTATAATATTGAAGAACCAAAGGCAGCTTTAAAGCTAAATGAAAAACGTAGCTTCTTCAAATTGTATGCAGCTGATACGGGACTGCTTTGTGCTCTTTCAATGGACAATATCCAATTTAATATTCTGCAAGGTGATTTAAATGTTAATATGGGTAGCATTCTAGAGAATGTGATGTCCCAGATGTTTGTTGCAAATGGTTTTTCCTTGCACTATTTTGATACAAAGAAATATGGCGAGTTGGATTTCGTGATGCAGAAAGGTACCACTATCGATTTAGTAGAAATCAAGTCTGGCAATGACTACAAGAAGCACGCTGCTCTTGATAAAGTTCTAGCAGTAGAAGAATGGAAATCAAAGCAAGCTATTGTTTTTTGCAAAGATAATGTTCAAGAGGAAGATGGGATTCTATATCTTCCTTGGTATATGGCAATCTTTTTTAAACAGGAACAACTCTCAGAAGGAATGACCTACGAAGTGGATTTGAGTGGGCTTTGATTTATCCTCTTTTTTGATAAACAGGCACTCAGATGAATAGTGTCTGATCTCTTTTACAATAAAGACTGAACAAAGGATCCAGGAAAATCCTTGATTTCTGAAGCAACTTTTGAATCATAAAAGTGCATCATATATCTATCACTTGTCTGTTTATTATTCATGGCCAATAAGCTTATATCTCCAAACCAGATTTCCTCAGAATCAATAACAATGCAGGATGAAATGCATTTTGCAATATTAAAATCCAATTCAGCCTGTGTTAATAGTTTGCTTGCCGAATCAAATTGATTCTTATAATCGCTTCTTGGTTCGTCGACATATATTTCAACATGAATTCCATTTAATTTTGCTCTCTTCAATGCATCTATTATTTCCTTTGTAATGGCAGACAGAGTTATGATTGGAGTCATGATAAAGATTGAAGAATGTGCATTGTCAATCGATGTTTTAACACATGGCAAAAATCTATCTTGCTTATAAAATGACGAATAGAAGAAATCCTTGTTATAGTCATCTCTGTCAATAACATAGCCAAGCTTATTATATGTACGCATTCTCTTGAGATACATATTCTTGAAATAATCTACATTGTAATCGACATAATCATAGATATATACATCACTCTTTCCTTCAACCTTTCTTGCAATTCTTCCAGCTTGCTGAGTTGTAATTCCTTCGAAACTAGATGGTGTTGTTAAGAACAGAGTGTTTAGATAAGGGATATCTATTCCCTCTCCCATAAATCTAGAAGTAGCCACGATAACAAGATTTTCAATTCCTTGATTTATTTTAGACATGCTCTCACGCAATTCTCTTGTTGTTGTCTGTCCTGTGACAACAATGTTTGGAATATTTTGATCTTCAAGCATATTTCCAATAGTTGCTGTGTGCTCAACCAATTCTGAAAGGACCAGTATTCTTCCTCCTGCACTATATGCAGACTCAATGTCTGAAATGATCATTTCATTTCTTGATTTGTTAGATATCAACTCTTTTAACGCATCCATTTGCATGATACGCCTTGAGCTTAGCTTGGCCATTGTAAAACGTGGAATTAGGTGTTGAACAATGTTATTATCTCTTGCCATTTGCTCTGGCGTAATCTGAAATACAATTTGTCCACAATATGCAAAAATCAACTTTTCATCGCCATCTTTTCGCTTTGCCGTTGCAGACAATCCATAGACATATTTCGATCTAATGTTTTCAAGAACAGTTTTAAATGTTTTAGCAGCTACATGATGACACTCATCAACAATAACAACTCCATATTCATCAATCCAATCAGGACGCCACTCTTCACATTTCAAACAAAGAGTTTTAACCATGGCGATATCAACAAGGCCAGTTCTTGAGTCCTTTTGATTTCCAAGTATTCCTACACCATCTTTATTGTTACGTTTCAATCTGTCAGGAGTGACTTCATCTTTAATTAGAAGAAATTTAGAGATCTGTTCTTTCCATTGATTCAATAATTGTGTTGAATCAACAATAATCAAAGCTCGTTGCTTTAATCTTGCAATTAGAGCTAAAGCTACAACAGTTTTACCAAATCCGGTTGCAGCATTCAAAATTCCATTTTCGTGTTGCAATAATGCATCCAAAGCATCTAATTGACGTCTTCGTAGCTTACCTAAAAAAGAAACATTCAATTGTGGACTACAGACTCTATGATTCTTAAATTCATATCTAATGCGCGCATTATCAAGTGATTTTGTTAGGGGATCCTGAAAGGCACGAGGAAGCCACATCACATTGTTATTCTCAACATAGCATTCTATTGTTGAATTTATATTCAGTGGTGCTTTTCCATGATATTGATTCTTCAACTTGTAATACTGCACATTGGAAAAAGATGCCATTCTTCTTAAGAAAAGAAGCATTTTCTTTGATACTGAAGTCTTGCTTATTGTAATACCGGAACCAAGATGCAATATCAATTTTTCATTCTTAGAATCTTTAACATCAAGAGTCGGCAACTTTCGCTTCCATAAGAACTCAACATCTTCAGAATTAAAGAAATCTCCATATAGCGCGCTTTGTGCATTGATATAAGCATTCACATCTGATTCAGAACACTTTGGAATCGATGACAAAAATGCAAACTGTTCTTTTATTGGATTTAATTTATCATCTAAAAAGATTGTACATTTTCGCTTTACAGCAGACCCCACAAAAGGAAGCAATATGAGATTACCCAATCCTCCATTAGAAAGGCTGTCTTGCGTAGGAAATACCCTATCATATGATTTAAATGAAATCGAATGAAACCTAATAGATGCGTTATCTAAAAGTAGAAATGCAAACTCTCTCGCCTTTTCTGCTTTTATGAAAGATGAGAAAAACAACCATAAATGAATTCCTTTTCCAGAAAAAGACCTTTCTGCAACCATCGGGAATCCTGCTTCTCTAGCTACAATTAAAATGGCTTTTGCATCCTCTTCGAAACTTCCTTCATCTAAATCTATGGCGATGAATGAGCAGGTGTTATCTGGACGCATTGCATACATTCCAATCGCATTGATACCTAGAACATCAGCATTTCTAAAATGATCATTCTTGATTGTTTCATCGCTCAAATATGCATATCGCTTATTGATACATGAGAAACATGGATTTGATTTAGCAGTTTGCCCAATCAGACACTTGCTCTTATCCCACCTGTTTAGACAATTTGGATAGTATTCAACTTTAGCTCGATTTTTGTTCCAAACTCTCCTAGCATATACATCCCGTCTTCCTCCAAAATATTCCCAATAGACTGCCACCTTATCAGAAGTTGACGAATACATATCTAGTCGAGGTTCATTAAGAATGAGAGGAGGAATAACTAGCTCATAATATTTTGCTAGCTCAGACTTCAAGGCTTTTGATGTCTCTAGCAAAAGCTTTATCTCCTCATTCTTTTTTGTTATCTCAGCTTCTATCTTATGAATTTCAGATAAAATGTCTTCTTTATTTCTAGAAGCATCTTCGAGATTGAAATCGTTAAAACCTAACATACATGCATATTATAAATAAAACTTCCCCAATCCATTGAACTATAGAAAACCTAAGTAAAACACTATTTCAGCACTTTAATCGATGATTTTTAATTCAAAGCCTTCCTCTGATTGATAATTTCTGTCAAGGAAGGCTTG